>JBIQML010000190.1:0-7840 GCA_044463405.1 Nakamurella lactea
AGCCGGCCCATGCCAGCGCGCCACCCCCTCCCCCTGCTGCCCCCCGTGGTGCTGGCGGTCGCACCGATCCAGCGCGGCGCCCCGGCCACTCCCGCGACGGCGCAGAGCGCAGCGGGCCGCCCCGGCGCCGCCGTCGCCGGCCATACCGCCGCCCCGGCAACCACCCCGTTCGATCCGCTGATCCCCACTGCGGCATCGCTGGCCACGCTGGCCGCCGGCCTGCCCGACGACCCGACCGAGGCCGCCGAATCGTTGGTGGGCACCGTTGTCGGCGGTGACGATGCCGCCGCGGTGGCCGCCACCGGCGAGCTGCTGCGCCGAGCCGGGCTGCCGCTGGTCAGCGCCGCCGGACCGGTGGTCGCGCTGCCTGACGGGGCGACCATCATCAGCGACCCGATCGATGTCGAACTGCTGCCCACGTTGACCCGGTCCGTCCGCGAGGGAATTGAATTCACTCCCGAGCAGCTGGCCGGCACCCTCAGCTACCTCGGGGTCACCAGCGCGACGCTGCCGGCGGCCGCGGTGGTGGGCACCCTGGCCGCCTGGGGCAAGGGTCCCGGTGAGCCCACCGAGTCCGTCATCGCCGGTGCCGCCGTGCGGGCGCTGGCCCACGCCAGGGGCCAGCTGCTGGTGCCGGCCGCGATGCCGGATGCGAAGACCCTGGCCACCCTGAAGAACGATCCCGGTTCGCTGACGGCGCAGCAACTCTCGGTACTGTCCGCACCGGGACGGCTGTCCGGCCTGGACCCGCTGACGTTCATCCTGTTCGTCGCGCACGCCGCCGGCCAGGTGGTGGCGAGCGCGACCGTCGCGCCCGGGGAGCCCTCGGCACCCGGACTGCGCCGCCCGGCATCGTCCGACTGCGGCACTATCCAGTCCGCGCCCGAGAACACCAAGGGCCTGGTCAAGAAGCAGCTGCGCACGGCCATCAAGACCGCCGTCGATCTGTCCACCACCACCGACAAGCACCAGGGATATGGCCACTACGTCGATGCGGGCTTCAGCGCCTATGACAAGGGCACGGACATCGTCACCACCACCCTGCTGTTGCTGGGAGCCACCATCGACCTGGTCGCCTCCCCAACCGGCACGCACTTCCGGCACGAGAGCGGGGATCGATCCAAGGACGTGCTGTTCGTGGCCAACGCCGGGTTCAGCGCGCCGCTGGCCGCCCAGCACCTGTCCTGCTGGTCGCTGGCCGGCATCGACCTGCCGCCCAATGGGCCGCTGAACGGTTTCCGGGTCCGATGGGAAGTCTTCGGCAGCCTGCCGGTGCTGCAGACAAAGACCGAGGACAGCGACAAGTTGCTTCACGGCGAGCCCACCCACGACGGTGTATCCACGCTGTGGATGTACCCGCGCACCGAGACGCATCCGCCGAAACCTGGCGAGTCGGTGCCCGAGCAATCCGTCAGCGAGATCGTCGTCGCCTCGCTGGACAAGGACGACTTCCCGTTCAAGCTCACCGATCTGCTGGGCATCGCCGACCCGAAGGGGATGGCCCTGGACAAGGCCTGGGACATCGCGGTCGCGTGGATGCAGAAGGTCGGCCTGCCCAGCAAGCGGATGCGCTATCCGGTGAGCTTCCATGCCAACAGCCCGTACGTCATCACCGCGCGCACCATCATGCAAATCCCCGGTTACGCCAGCGTGCAGCTCGACGCCGACCTGTACTCCTGCCAGGGCCCGGCGGGTCCGTGGAAGGGAACGGTGACGCTATCCGGTGAGGCGGGCGCCATCCTGGCGATGGCCGGCAAGCTGGTCGGCGCCGACACCAGCCACACCGCCGGCTCCGTGACGTTCCCGATGGATTTCACGCTGGACGACACGAGCGCGTCCGCGCAACGAATCCCGTTCGGCGACAAGCTGGGCCTGGTGATCGACCTCGACCCGGACGCGATCGCCACCCAGGAGCATCCGCAGAGCCTGAACGACACCTGGGACCGGCTCGGCAACCGCGCGATCGTCGGCGACGGCTCCTACATCTCCGGCGGCCTCGACCTGCGCGCCGTGGCCGCCACCACCGCCGGTGGGCTGTTCCAGGGCGCCGAATACCAGGTGGTCGGGGTGATGCGAGACGACCGCTGCCCGGGCGCCTCGTACTGGGACGACAGGTTCGACAGCGAGTGAGCGGGGTCATGAACACATCGATAACCCACCCCGGATCGCGGTGGATCCGGGGCGCCGCATCCGGTCTCGTGCTGTCGGTGCTGGCCGTGGGAGCGTTGCTCGCCGGGTGCACGCATGGCAGCGGCGGTGACGGAGCATCCCCGGCCGGGCCGGTTCCCTCCGGTGCGGTCGGTCCCGGAACATCCGTCACCGCCGCCTCCGAGGCCACCGCTTCGGCCGGCGACGCCGGGAGCGGAAACACCGCGGAGACAGGGGGTCCCGGCACGTCCGTGCCGAGCGCCGTCACCACCGCGATCGGCGCCGTCACCACCGCGATCGGCGCCGTCACCACCACCGTCACCGTCCCGCCGACGTCCGACCCGTTGGGCGCCGCCCCGAGCCATCCCACCGGCAGCGTCGACGCCGCGATCGCCGCGATCCTGCCGGGCGGCTACGGCCTGGCCAGCCTGGGCGCTCGGGTGCACGGCGCCACGATCGACCTCGCCGCGCAGGGCGGCTGCGACTTCGCGCTGGACGTCGTCCGCTCCGGCCAGTGGGCCCTCACTCCGGTACTCCGGCCGCACGACGGCGTCAGGATCACCGTGGGCGTGCTGGCCCGCGGCGACCGGCGCGCGCTGCTGTCGCTCACCGAATCGACCGGGCTGTGCACCGGGCGCATCGTCACCGAAACCCAGCAGCCGCTCACCCTCACCGGCACCATCGGCTCGACCGGCCCGGCGCACGCCGTCACCGTCTCCTGCATGGCCAGCGCCGACGGGCCGCCCGCGCACGCCATCATCGTGTCCTACCGCACCCGCGACGCCGCGCTGATGATCCTCCTCACCGTCCCTGATGCCGTCGGCACCCACCCCGTCGACCCCGGCGACCAGGCGGGGGTGATCGTGCTCGATCCGCACGCCGACGCGCTGGCCCAGGCCGCCGGCGTTGCCAGGGCCTTCTTCGATCCGTCCACGATCACCCCGGAGGCGATGCTGCCCGGTGTCACCGAGAAGAACGCCTGGTTCCAGGGAAGGGGTGCGACGGTGACGGTGACCTCGAACGACCCGCTGACCGGCACCCTGAACGCACCGCATCTGCGACGGGAGTCCGGGGGCGGCTCGGCGACCTTCTCCGCCGGGTTCAGCTGCTGACCGGCGTCTCCACCGGGGCCAGCAGCCGGTCGAACACCGCCGCCAGGAGGCCCGGATCCGGCTGGGGGAGCCCGGCCACCGCCGACAGGTACAGGCCATTGCCGACCAGCCGGATGATCTCGGCCTGCACTGGATCGGCCACCGAATCCCGCAGCGGCTGCTCCCACGCCTGGAACGACTCGGCCAGCACCGCCAGCGCCTGCGGGTCGGCGTCCTCCCCGGTTCGTACGGCCGCCATCAGCGAGGTGAAGAATCCGGGCTCGTCGGGATCCTCCGGCGCCGCATACTCCAGGAACGCCCGTGCCGCGTCCCCGGCCGCCGCACGGCCGCTCATCTCCGCGGCGACCGTGTCCCGCACCTGCTCCAGCAGGCCCAGGTACAGCGCCGCCTTGGACGAGAAGTGGTACAGCAGGCCGCCCTTGGACACCCCGGCCCGATCGGCGACCGCCTCCAGGGTGACGCCTCCGGGGCCACGGGCGGCAAGCAGGTCGCGCACGGCGATCAGAATGCGCTCGCGAGTACCGGCTGCCACGACGTAGACTGTACCGGCCGGACGGTATAGCACCTGGGTGTCGTGAGGACTGGTCATCCGGCCACCAGCACGGCACGGTGATGGCGCAGTAGGAGTCGCGTCCGATGTTCGGCAAGTACCTGTCGGTCCTTCGGGTTCCCGGTGCCGCGCGGTTCTCCGCCGCTGGCTTCGTCGGTCGCATGCAGATGTCGATGATCGGCCTCGGGGCCGTGCTGCTGCTGCAGCAGGTGCGCGGCTCGTACGCCGTCGCCGGCGCGGTGTCGGCGATCTATGCGCTGTCCATGGCGGTCATCAGCCCCCAGGTGTCCCGGTTGATCGACCTCCTCGGCCAGCGTCGGGTGGTGAACGTCCAGCTGGTCGTGCACGTGCCGTTCATGGCGGCGTTGATCGTGCTCGGCGTGAACAGCGCGACCCCGGAGTGGGTGCTGTACGTGATGGCGTTCGTCACCGGCGCCGCGCAACCCAACATGGGGCCGCTGGTGCGGGCCCGCTGGTCGTCGTTGCTGACCGGAACAGGCTCGCTGCGCACGGCGTTCGCCTGGGAGTCGCTGCTCGACGAGGTGATCTTCATCGGCGGGCCTCCGGTGGCCACCGTGCTGGCGCTGTCGCTGTTCCCCAGCGCGGCGCTGGTGGTCGCCACCGCTCTGCTGGCGGTGGGGACGGTGCTGTTCGTGATGCAGCGGAGCACCGAACCGGCGCCGTCCGGCGCGCACACCCAGCGCCGGCAGCGGCCGGCCATCGCGCTTCCCGGGGTGGCGGCGGTGTCGCTGGTGTACGTGCTGCTCGGCGGGATCTTCGGCGCCTGGGAGGTGACGACCGTCGCGTTCTCCCAGCAGCACGGGCATGCCGGGGTAGCCGGCCTTTTGCTGGCGGTCTACTCGCTGGGCTCGCTGTGCGGCGGGCTGATCTTCGGGTCGCTGAATCTGCGGGCCTCGATCCTGCGGCAGTTCCTGGCCGTGCTGATCCTGATGGGGATCGTGACGTTCCCGCTGCCGCTGCTGGGCAGCGTCTGGCTGCTCGGGATCGGTGCGCTGGTCGCGGGTGTCGCGACCGCGCCGGTGCTGATCTCCGGGATGGCGCTGATCGAACGTATCGTGCCGATGTCCCGGCTGACAGAGTCGATGTCCTGGCCCAGCGCGGGGCTGGCCGTCGGCCTGGCCGTGGCGTCGCCGCTGGCCGGCATCATCGTGGACGCGCACTCGGCGTCGACCGCGTACTGGATCACCTCCGGGTGTGCGGTCGGCGCGGCGCTGACGGGGTTCTCCATGCTGGGCTCGTTGCGGCGGGCGAACGCCGCGGCCAGCGCCCGGATCGCGGCCGGCACCCAGGTGGCCGCCCGGGCCTGACGGTCGGCGTCAGGGACGCTCCAGCCAGGCCCGGAGCCGGTCCAGCGGCCAGGTGTTCACGATCCGGTCGGCCGGCACCCCGCACTCGGCGGCGCGGGCGCAGCCCCGGTACTGCCAGTCCAGCTGGCCCGGGGCGTGCGCGTCGGTGTTGACCGCGAACAGGCAGCCGGCCTCGACGGCCTGGGACAGCAGCGCCCGCGGCGGGTCCAGGCGCTCCGGGCGGCTGTTGATCTCCACCGCCACGCCGTGCTGCGCGCAGGCGTCGAACACCGCGGCGGCGTCGAAGGAACTGGGCGGGCGATTGCCGCGCGGGCCGATCAGCCGCCGCCCGGTGCAATGCCCGAGGATGTCCGTCGCCGGGTTGGCGATCGCGGCCAGCATCCGGCGGGTCATGGTGGCCGAGTCGGCGCGCAGGTCCGAGTGCACCGACGCCACCACCACGTCGAGCCGGTGCAGCAGGTCCGGAGTCTGGTCCAGGCCGCCGTCGGCCAGGATGTCGCACTCGATCCCGGCCAGCAGGTGGGTGCCGCAGCCCTGCGCGTTGAGCGACTCGATCTGCGCCATCTGCTCGACCAGCCGCTCGGCGGACAGCCCGTTGGCCACCGTGAGCCGGGGGGAGTGGTCGGTGATCGCCAGGTACTCGTGACCGAGATCCGCCGCAGCTCGGGCCATCTCGTCCATCGGGCTGCCACCGTCCGAGGCGTCGGTGTGGGCGTGCAGGTCACCGCGCAGCGCCGCCACCAGGTCGGCGCCGGCCGCGGGCCGCTCGGGTGCCTCGGCCTGCAGCCGGGCCAGGTACTCCGGCACCTCGCCGCTGGCCGCCTGGGCGATCACGGTCGCGGTGGTGTCGCCGATCCCCTTGAGGCGGGTCAGCGACCCGGTGGCGACGCGCCGGTCGAGGTCGTCCGGATCGAGCGCCTCGATGATCGCGGCGGCGCGGCGGAACGCCGTCACCCGATAGGTGGGGGCGCGGTCGGCCTCCAGCAGGTAGGCGATGCGCCGCAGCGCCGTCACCGGATCCATGTCCGCGATGGTAGGGGGCGCGGCCGGCTCAGGCCGCGACACCGGGCTCCGGACGGTCTCGCGGAGTGGCGCGGCGGGGTATCCAGTAGCCCATGGCGGCCGCCGCCAGCAGCCCGACCCCGCCCATCGTGAGCACCCCCACGGCCAGCGAGACGGCCGCGGTGATGCCGGCCAGCAGGAACGGCCCGGCTCCGGTGCCGGTGTCCGACACCACCCGCCAGATGCCGAAGAACACCGGCCGCTGACCGGGCGGGGCGAGGTCGGCGCCCACCGTCATCACCAGGCCGGAGCCCATGCCGTTGCCCAGACCCATCAGCATCGCCACCAGGGTCAGCGTCAGCACCGTCCCGGTCAGCGGCAGCAGCAGGTGGGCCGCGGCCAGCCCCAGCATGCTCGTCACCGCCACCACCGCCCGGCCGCGCAGGTCCATCAGACGGCCGGCCGGATAGAACAGCAACATGTCGACGGCACCGGAGATCCCGTAGATCAGCGAGATGGTCGCCGGCTGCAGGGCCAGGTGCTCGCCCCACAGCGGCAGCACCACCTGCCGGGACGCGCGCACCACGCTGACCAGCAGCACCGCCAGACCCAGGGTGGCGAAGGTGCGCCGCTCGGCGCGCAGCATCTGCCGGTAGGTCAGGTGCTCAACGCCCGGGGTGTCGGGTGCCGCCTGCGGCGGATCGGTGACCAGCATCAAGACCCCGGTGGCCACCAGTACGGCCACCAGACCGACCCCGTAAGCGCCGGCCGTGCCGAAGAAGTGCACGGCGCCGGCGCCCAGGAACGGGCCGAGGAACAGCCCGATCCGTTGCACGCCACCGAGGGTGGACATCGCGCGGGCGCGCAGCCCGAACGGCACCAGGTCGGCGACGAAGGTCAAGCGGGCGAGCATCCACACCGCCGTGCCCATGCCGATCACGAAGATCGAGGCGGCGAACACCGGCAGGGACGGCGCGATCATCGCCACGGCGAGGGCGGCGGCGCACAGCAGGCCGGCGCCGATCATCACGGGTCGCTCGCCGTACCGGGCGGTCAGCGCCCCGGCGGGGCCGTCGGCCACCACCTGGCCCAGCCCGGTGAGGGCGACGACCACGGCGGCCATGGCGGTGGTGGCGCCGAGCGCCGTCGCGGACAGCGGCACCACAGGGGTGATGGCGCCGATGCTGACCGAGAACAGTGCCGGTGGCAGGAACGCGGCGGCCGCGATCGAGCGCAGCGTCACCGCCTGCCCGCCGTCCGTCATCGTGACGCTCCCGGATTGTCAAAAGGCCAACGCTAGCCAGCGGGCGTCGCCGAGTCTCACGGAGGACCCATGCGGTTCCGCATGGTGAGAAACAAACGGTGTGACGGGGTCGTGCCAGGTCCCGGGAGGTGACGGGGCTTTGTGGTGACGGTGTCGTGGGGGTGACGGTGTCCCCGGGGGTGACGGTGTCCCGGCGCGCAGCCCCGAACCCAGCCGTATCGAACAAACGCACTGTCCGAGCACCGTTCCAACCTCGCCGTCGGAGCACTCCCACCCCCCTGACCGGCCAACCTCCCCCACCGCCTACCACGACATAAAACCACGCCATCATATTTTCTCGAACACCTTGACGAACACCGCGCAATGAGTAGACTAGAACACGAATCGAACACCAGTGTCAGAGAAGATGGGGGAGGTGGCGGGCCGTGGACGGTAT
>JBIQML010000191.1:0-7836 GCA_044463405.1 Nakamurella lactea
TGGTCAACCAGGCGGACCGGATCGCCGCCGCCGCGGGCGTGCACCCGTACCGGATCAAGCACCTGCTGAACCGCTACGGCAGCGCCGTGCACGAACTGCTCGCGCTCGCCGACGGCAAGCCCGAACTGCTCTCGCCGCTGCCCGGCGCCGCCGACTACCTGGAGGCCGAGGCGCTGTACGCGGTCACCCACGAGGGAGCCCTGCACGTGGAGGACGTGCTGGCCCGGCGCACCCGGATCTCCATCGAATACGCGCACCGCGGTACCGAGACGGCCCCTCGGGTCGCCGAACTCATGGCGGGCGTGCTCGGCTGGAGCGCCGACCGGACCGCCGAGGAGGTCGCCAGCTACGCCGCCCGGGTCGGCGCCGAGCGGCAATCCCAGGACGAGCCCGACGACGCCTCCGCCGACCAGGTTCGCCTCACCGCGCCCGAGATTCGCGATGGGCTCGCCGCCCCGGTCGCCTGAGCGCTCGGGTGACGCGAGAGGTGACGCAGCGGCGGGGGGCGGCATCCGTGGGTTCCGATGCATCCCCGGCCCGGACACCGCCGCCCGGCCCGGACCCCGGGCGCCGCGTGCCCTTCTGGGTGGCCGCGATGCTGATGGCGATCACCGCCGGGGCGGTGGTGCTGGTGGCGATCCTGGCCGGCAACGCGGGCCCGCTGGTCGCGCACCCGCCCACCGCGCCTCCTCCGCCCCCGCGCACGATCAGCCGGCCGGTGATGTCGCAACCCGTCATGCCGAGCATGCCGCCGCAGCAGCGATCGGAGCCGTCCGGCGAGTGGCTGCTGTGGGTCGCGGTGATCATCGGCGTGCTCATCCTGGTGCTGCTGGCGATCTGGCTGATCCGGGTGCTGCGACGGCCGGGCGGGATCGCGGCGCCGTCGGTCACCCCGGCCGGCCCGCCGCAGTCACCGGTGGCGCTGGGCTGGCTGGACGAGGACGCCGAGGTCGACCTGGGCGACGATCGCAGCTTCGATCCGCAGCGGGCCGCGGACGACATCATCGCGTCCTGGACGGCGGCCGAGGCCACGGCCCGGCGCATGGGGGCGGCACGGCGGCCGGAGAGCACGCCCACCGAATTCCTGGCCGCCGCCACCGACCGATGGGGTGACGCCGATCTCGGCGATGCGGACCAGCGCCGGCTCGGCGGTGACGAGGTCCTCGGACCGGCGCCGGTCGGGGAGGGCTGGACCGCCTCCAGGGTGCTGCTGCGGCTGTACCACCGGGCGCGGTTCGACACCGCGGCCCTCGCGCCGGGGGCGGCCACCACCGCCCGCGCGGCCACCCGGGCGTTGATCACCCGGTGGGACGCCCGCGCGGCCGACCTCCGCGCGGTGCCGGGCGGTGCCGGCCCCGACGATGCCGGCACGGACGGCGCGGACCCGGACGAGCCCGGCAGCGACGAGGACCCGCGATGACCCGCCCAGCCGCCACCCGCACGCAGCGCCGAGGTGTCGCGCGCGCCCTGGGTGGCGATCGGGGCGCCCCCCGGGGCACGCAGATCGCCGACCACGCGGACGAGCCCGCCGAGCGGATGGCGTGGTACCGGTACCTGCTGTGGCCGACCATCGCCGCCGCCGTCGGCCTGGCCGGCATGCTGGCCGGCGGCGTCCCCACCTGGCGCGCGGTGCTGATCGCGGTCGCCGCCGGGCTGGCCCTGTGGGCCCTGGTCGCGTCCCTGGTCGTCGAGCAACCGGAATGGCCCTACGACATCCCGCTCGAGCCGCACCGGGCCACCTCGGTGTGGGAGGTGCCCGGCCTGACCGGCGCCACCGAGTCCGAGGTGTCCTTCCAGCAGTACCTGCGGCCGCGGCTGTGGGCGCTCACCCAGGAGTTGCTGCGGCGCCGAGGCATCGACCCGTCGTCCGAGCGCGCCGTCGCGATGGTCGGGCGGCGCGAGTACGACCTGCTGTCCGGCGCCGACACCGACCCCAAGCGCGCCATGTCGTCGGTGTCCGTGCTCTGCCACACCGTCGCCCGGCTCGCCACCGAGGCGGGGCCGGGCAGCGAACCGGTCATCCGCAACCCCGCGCTGGCCGGGCTCGCGGGCACCACCCGCCATCGTCGGCGACGCGGCGCCCACACCGCACTGGAAGGACAACATCGGTGACGACACCCCCTGCACCCGGGCCGAGCTCGACCCCGCAGCCGGACCCGGCCGCCGCGGATCCCGCCGCGGACCCGGCCGCCGCCGACACGGAGCTGCTGCCGCCGGCCGAGGTCGCCCGCCGGGCCGGCGTCATCGCGACCGCGGTGGGCGGCGCCGTGGTGGGACATCAACGGGCGCTGCGGCTGTCGCTGGCGGCCATCCTGGCCGGCGGGCACGTGCTGATCGAGGACAACCCGGGCCTGGGCAAGACTCTGCTGGCCCGGTCCCTGGCCGGCGCGCTGGGGCTGACCTTCCGCCGCCTGCAGTTCACCCCGGATCTGCTGCCCGCCGACATCACCGGGTCGTACCTGTACCACCCGGGCAGCGGCGACTTCCGCTTCCAGGCGGGGCCGATCTTCTGCGGGCTGCTGCTGGCCGACGAGCTGAACCGGACGCCGCCCAAGACGCAGTCCGCGCTGCTGGAGGCCATGCAGGAGGGTCAGGTCAGCGTGGAGGGCAACACGCATCCGCTGCCGGCCCCGTTCCACGTGATCGCGACCGCCAACCAGATCGAGTACGAGGGCACCTACCCGCTGCCGGAGGCCCAGTTGGACCGGTTCCTGGTGCGGCTGCGGCTCGGCTACCCGTCCGGTGACGCCGAGCACGAGATGCTGCGCCGCCGCATCGCCCGCGCGGCCGGGGACCCTCCGGTGGCTCCCGTCACCGATCCCGGGGGTTTGCTGGCGCTGCAACGTTCCGTGGAGCGGGTGCGGGTGGACGAGGACGTGATGGGCTACTGCGTCGACCTGGCGCGGGCCAGCCGCGCCCATGGGTCCGTCGAGGTGGGCATCTCGCCGCGCGGCACCCAGGCGCTGCTGCTGCTGGCCCGTACCTGGGCCGTGCTGGACGGCCGCGGTTTCGTGCTCCCCGAGGACGTCAAGCAGGTCGCGGTGCCGGCCTGGGGTCACCGGCTGGTGCTCAAGCTGCAGGCGTACGCGGAGTCGGTGTCCACCGAGGACATCGTCACCGGCCTGCTGGGAACGGTGGCCGCGCCGCCGGCCGACCGAATCCTGGCCGCCGCCGAGAAGGACGGTGCCGTCGGCACTGTCGGCCCTGTCGGCACTCACGGCACTCACGGCACTGTGGGCGCCACGGATCGTCCCGCATGATCCGGTGTGCCGCATGAACCGGCGTCGCGGATGAGCCGCCGGCGCCCGGCGCTGCGGCCGGGGTCACACCTCCCTCGGCAGGGCAGTTGGATGCGCACCGCAGCCTGGTACCGGCCGGGGGGAGTGGCGGCGCTGGCCATCGGCGTCGGCTGGGCCACCGGCCGTCCGGACGTGGTCGCCCTGGCCGCGCCGCTGCTGCTGGGCTGGCTGCTGTCGCTGGCCGCGGTGCGGCCGCTGCTGGGCAGCCGCACGCCGCGGGCCGCGGTCCAGGTGGACGAGACCTCGTTCGGCAGCAACACCGCCGAGGTCGTCACGGACCTGACAGGCACCGACGGGGTGGAGTTCGTCTCGGTGGCGCAGCCCGGCCTGAACGACGGCCCGGTGGGCACGATGGCCACGGTGCCCGGCGGACCGCCGCAGACCCGGCTCCGCGCGCGGTTCCGCACCCGGCAGTGGGGCATCACGGGAGTCGCACGGCCGGACCTGCTGGGCGCGGGCCCGGACGGGGTGTACCTGTCGGGGCCGGTGCGCCGCGGCGCCGCCCGCTCGGAACTGGTGCTGCCCGAGGTGGTGGGCATCGCGCCGCTCACCCTGCCGCCGATCATCGGGGGCTGGGCGGGAGCACACGTCAGTCGCCGGCCCGGGCAGGGCAGCGATCTGGTCGATCTGCGGGAGTTCGCGCCGGGTGATCGGCTCCGGTCGAGCCACTGGCGCCCCTACGCGCGGCACCAGCGGCTGTACACCAGGCGGACGCTGTCCGATGCGGACGCGGAACTGATGGTGTGCCTGGACCTTTCGGCGATCCTGGAGCCGCGTCCCCCGGTGAAGCCGACCGGTCGGCTCGGCGTGCTCATCGCGAGTGCCAGGGCCGCCGCGCGGCGGATGGTCGACCGGTGGGCGGAGAGTCGGGGTGACGACGGCCCGGCGCGGCGCCGGGAGGAGGAGCGGCGGCTGCAGGCATCGAGCCTGGACATGGCGGTGTCCGCCGCGGCGGCGGTGGCGGCGGCGCACCTGGGGCAGGGCGACCGGGTGGGCCTGGTCACCGCGACCATGCCCCGTCGCATGGTGCGCTCCGGTACCGGGAACCGGCAGTTGCAGCGCATCCGGCACCAGCTCGCGCTGCTGGATCACCGCCGGTATCGGCTCACCGACGTGGCGCTGTGGGGCCTGCGACCGGGCCAGATCGTGGTGCTGTGCTCCCCGATGGTGAGCCAGGCCGCGGCGAACGCGGCGATGGAGTGCCAGTCCCGCGGGCACCGGGTGATCGTGGTCGACACGCTGCCGCTGAGCGGCATGCTGCGGCGCGCCACCCTGCGGGACGCCGATCACCTGCGGGTGCTGACCGTGGAGCGTGAGCTGCGGTTGGATCGGCTGCGCGGCTCGGGCATCCCGGTGCTCGGCTGGGACTCCGGTGACATCTCGCTGCAGATGGCGACCGCGCAGCACGTCATGCGGCGGCGACCGTGAGCGACGCCGGAGCGGCCGAGCCAAGGACGCTTCCCGGCTGGGGCCTGCGGCTGGCGCTGCTCGCGGCGTCCGCGATCGCCATCGGTGTCGCCATGGCCGGAACGCCGGATATCGGGGTGGTCTCGCTCGCCGGGGTGGTGATGATGCTGCTGGTCGTCGGCACCGCGCTGGCCCCGGGCAGCGTGGTCCCCCTGCTGTTGCTGATCGGACTGGTCCTCTACCGCCTGCTCAGCGCGGGACCGGCGCTGGACCTCGGCCTGGCCGCGCTGGTGTTGCTGATGCCGTTGATCCACCAGCTGTCCGGCATCGCCGCCGCGATCCCGGTGCGTTCGCGATGCGAGTGGCGGGTGCTGCGGCCGGCGGCGATCCGGTTCGCGTGCGCGGTGCTGCCGGTCGAAGTCGCGCTGGCTGCCGCGTCGCTCATCGCCTGATCGCGGCCTGCGGGCCGCCTGGGTGAAGGTGACCGCGCAGGGGCGCCAGGTGCACCAGCGCATCAGGGCCAAGCGCACCGCGACCGTGTCCGAGTGCGTCGCGCAGTTGCCGGCTCGGCAGGCCGACGCCCTGTCCCGGGCGCTGCCGGCGTTGGAGGCGCTGGCCCAGCAACTGGAGGACCGCGATGCGCCGGGCGATCGGTGACCAGCCGACGCGGCCGGGTCAGTCGCCCAGCTCCCGCCCGTGCCGGCGATCCCGGCGATACCGGTCCCGGCCGTCCCGCAGCTGACGCCGGTCATCGCGGCCACCCTGGGGGTCCTTCCAGTCCGGTCCCCAGATGCTGCCGGCGATCGCCGAGATGGCCGGGATCAGCAGGAACCAGTACCACAGGCCGGTGACGAAGAACAGCACCAACGCCACGAACACCGACGCGGCCGCGGCGACGGCGAACAGCTTCTGGGCGGTGCTGCGGGTGTCGCCGTTGGCCGGCGGCCGGCCCGCGCCGGTCGGCGCCACCATGCCGTGGCCGGCCGGAGGAACCGGCGCTGCCGAGGGCCCCGTCACCGCCACCGCGCCGGGCGGTACCGGGTGCGGCGCCGGCAGGTCGTCGAACAGCGCCTCGAGCTCGTCACCGGTCTTGGCCACGGTGACCCGCGCGCTGCGGTCGCCGTACTCGTCCATCGTGATGCGCCCGGCGGACAGGTGCTCGCCGAGGGCCTGCAGCGCCGAGTTCCGCTCGGTGTCGCCGACCCGCATCTGACCGGGGCGGATCGTGCCAGGGTCCGGGACGGTTCGACCGGAACCGGCCGCCTCGGTCTGGTCGTCGGAGGTACTCACCCCAGGCACTGTAGTGGGGCGGCGGTGACGGGGATCCTCAGCGGATCTCGGCCAGCACGGCGCCCGAGCTCACCGCGGCACCGACCTCGGCGACCAGGGCGGTGACCGTGCCGTCCTTGTGCGCCGTCACCGGGTTCTCCATCTTCATCGCCTCGACCACCGCGATCAAGTCGCCGGTGCTGACCTCGTCGCCGTCGGCGACCGCGACCTTGACGATGGTGCCCTGCATGGGCGCGGTGACCGCATCGCCGCCCGCCACCGCGGCGGACGCGCGAGACCGGCGACCGCCCGAGGAGCGCGCCGTTCCGTTGCGGGCCGTCGCCGCCCCGGCGACCACCAGATCGCCCGGCAGCGACACCTGCACCCGCCGGCCGTTGACCTCGGCCACCACCACCTGGCGGGCCGGGACCTCGTCGCCCGCGGCGCCGTCGGCGCCGAAGGGTTCGATGGTGTTCGCGAACTCGGTCTCGATCCATCGGGTGTGCACCGCGAAGTGCCCGCCGTCGGCGGTGAACGCCGGGTCGTCCACCACGGCCCGGTCGAACGGCAGCACGGTGGCCATGCCCTCGACCACCATCTCGGCCAGCGCCCGCCGGGCGCGTTCCAGCGCCTCGGTGCGATCCGCACCCGTGATGATCAGCTTGGCCAGCAGCGAGTCGAACGCGCCGCCGATCACCGAGCCGGACTCCACCCCGGAGTCCAGACGCACCCCGGGACCGGACGGAGCGATGAACCTCGTCACCGTCCCGGGGGCCGGCAGGAAGTTCCGGCCCGGGTCCTCGCCGTTGATCCGGAACTCGATGGAGTGCCCGCGCGGCTCCGGATCGCTGGTCCAGCGCAGCTTCTCGCCGTCGGCGATGCGGAACTGCTCGCGTACCAGGTCGATCCCGCTGGTCTCCTCGGACACCGGGTGCTCCACCTGGAGACGGGTGTTGACCTCCAGGAACGAGATCAACCCGTCCTGCCCGACCAGGAACTCCACCGTGCCGGCACCGTAGTAGCCGGCCTCGGCGCAGATCGCCTTCGCCGCAGCGTGAATCGTGGCGCGCTGCTCGTCGGTCAGGAAGGGGGCCGGTGCCTCCTCCACCAGCTTCTGGTAGCGGCGCTGCAGCGAGCAGTCCCTGGTGCCGACCACGATCACGGTGCCGTGCGTGTCGGCCAGCACCTGCGCCTCGACGTGCCGCGGCCGGTCCAGGTATCGCTCGACGAAACACTCCCCGCGCCCGAACGCCGTCACCGCCTCCCGCACCGCCGACTCGTACAGCTCCGGGATCTCCCCCATGGTGCGGGCCACCTTCAGGCCGCGTCCGCCGCCCCCGAACGCCGCCTTGATCGCGACCGGGAGCCCGTACTCCCTGGCGAAGGCGGTCACCTCGTCGGCGCCCGAGACCGGGTCCGGGGTGCCGGGAACCAGCGGCGCGCCGGCCCGGGTGGCGATGTGCCGGGCCGTGACCTTGTCGCCCAGGTCCCGGATGGACTGCGGGCTCGGACCGATCCAGGTCAGCCCGG
Source organism: Nakamurella lactea (assembly GCA_044463405.1). Classification (GTDB taxonomy): domain Bacteria; phylum Actinomycetota; class Actinomycetes; order Mycobacteriales; family Nakamurellaceae; genus Nakamurella; species Nakamurella lactea_B. The sequence goes on from JBIQML010000191.1 coordinate 7,506, forward strand.
CGTCGAGCACCGCCTGCGCGAAATCGGCGTTCTCGGAGAGGAATCCGTAGCCCGGATGCACCGCGTCGGCGCCGGATCGGGCGGCCACGTCCAGCAGCTTGCCGATGTCCAGGTAGGTGTCCTTGCCGGTGGCGCCGCCCAGCGCGTAGGCCTCGTCGGCGGTGCGCACGTGCAGCGCGTCCCGGTCCGGATCGGCGTACACGGCGACGGACCGGAGGCCGGCGTCGCGGGCGGCCCTGGCGACCCGAACGGCGATCTCCCCGCGATTGGCGATCAGCACGGTGTGCACGGTGATTCCCTTCGTGGTGGTCCTGAGCTATCGGGCTGGCTC
>JBIQML010000192.1:0-7823 GCA_044463405.1 Nakamurella lactea
GGCCGGAGTTTCCGATGCAGGTGGTGCAGCCGTAGCCCACCAGGTCGAAACCGAGCTTGTTCAGGTACGGCGTCAGCCCGGACCGCTCGAAATAGTCGGTGACGACACGGGATCCGGGCGCCAGCGACGTCTTCACCCACGGCTTGCGCTGCAGGCCCTTCTCCACCGCGTTGCGCGCCAGCAGCGCCGCGCCGATCATCACCGACGGGTTCGAGGTGTTGGTGCAGGACGTGATCGCCGCGATCACCACGTCACCGTTGTCCACCGTCGCCGGTGCGCCGTCCAACTCGATCTGCTGCGGGTTCGACGGCCATTCGTGCGACTTGCCGCAGCTGCACGCTCCGCGCGGCGCCTTGGCGTCCAGCAGGTTCCCGTTGCCCTCGAACGGGTCGCTGGCCGGGAAGGTGTCGTCGATCGCGTCGTCCAGCGCCGTCAGCGTGCGCACGTTGGCACTCGGGTCGGCCAGCAGGTTCTCCACGGTGTGCTGCGCCAGCGACAGCGGGATCCGATCCTGCGGCCGCTTCGGCCCGGCGATGGACGGTTCGATGGATCCCAGGTCCAGTTCCACCACCTGGGAGTAGTCCGGTTCGATAGTCGGATCGTGCCACAGGCCCTGCTCCTTGGCGTAGGCCTCCACCAGGGCGACCTGCTCCTCGCTGCGCCCGGTGAACCGCAGGTAGTCCAGCGTCTCGGCGTCGATCGGGAAGATGGTGCAGGTGGAGCCGTACTCCGGGCTCATGTTGCCGATGGTGGCCCGGTTGGCCAGCGGAACGTTCGCCACGCCCGGGCCGAACAGCTCCACGAACTTGCCCACCACGCCGGTCTGCCGCAGCAGTTCGGCGACGGTGAGCACCATGTCGGTGGCCGTGACGCCCTCGCGCAACTCGCCGGTCAGCTTGAGCCCGATCACCTCGGGCAGCAGCATGGACACCGGCTGGCCGAGCATCGCGGCCTCTGCCTCGATGCCGCCGACGCCCCAGCCCAGCACGCCCAGCCCGTTGACCATCGGGGTGTGCGAGTCGGTCCCCACCAGGGTGTCCGGATAGGCCTGCTGGTGGCCGGAATCGCCCGCAGGTCCCGACGGATCGCCGGCGCCGAACACCACCCGCGCCAGGTACTCCAGGTTCACCTGGTGGCAGATGCCGGTGTCCGGCGGCACCACCACGAAGTTATCGAACGCGTGCTGCGCCCAGCGCAGCAGCTGGTAGCGCTCCTTGTTCCGCTCGAACTCCAGGTCGGCGTTGATCCGGAAGGACGCCGCCCGGCCGAAGTCGTCCGCGATCACCGAGTGGTCGATCACCAGCTCCACCGGGATCAGCGGGTTGACCTTCTGCGGATCGCCGCCCAGGGTGTCCATGGCGTCGCGCATGGCCACCAGGTCCACCACGCAGGGCACCCCGGTGAAGTCCTGCAGCAGCACCCGCGCGGGGGTGAACTGGATCTCGGTGTGCCCGACGTCGGTGGCGTTCCAGCCGGCCAGCGCGCGCACCTGGTCCGCCGTCACCGCCACGCCGTCCTCGTTGCGCAGCAGGTTCTCCAGCAGGATCTTCAGGCTGTACGGCAGGTGCTCGGCGCCTGGCACGCTGTCCAGGCGGTAGATCTCGTACTGCCGCTCGCCGACCGTGAGCATGCTGCGCGCGTCGAAGCTGTTCGTGGTGCCGGTGGATGCCATGCGGACCTCCCGCTGCGAGAGCCGTGCCACGCGATCGCCGACGTCGGCCTCTCGCGCGGTCCTTGCCCCCATGCTGCCCCGTGCGCGCCCGGGGTGCCACCGCGGGTGGGGTGCTGCGCCGTTTCGCACGCGGTGGGACCATGGACCCATGGCTGACCTGATGGCGGGATCGATGACGACCTCGACCGTGCGGATCAGCGGTGACGGGGGCGACGAGATCGAGGCCTACCTGGCCCGCCCGGCCGGATCGGACCCCCGCGGCGGCGTGGTGGTGATCCATCACATGCCCGGCTACGACAGGGCCACCAAGGAGATCGTCCGCCGGTTCGCCGAGCTGGGCTACGACGCAATCTGCCCCAACCTGTACTGGCGCGAGGCGCCCGGGGCGGCCCCGGACGACGCCGCCGCCACCGCCAGGGCCCGGGGTGGCGTGCCGGACTCCCGGCTGCTCGGCGATGTGGACGGGGCGGTGACGTTCCTTCGGGGGCTGGGCGGCAGCAACGGAAGGGTCGGCGTCATCGGGTACTGCTCCGGTGGGCGGCAGTCCGTGCTGGTGGCCTGCACCCTGGAGGTGGACGCCGCCGTGGACTGCTACGGGGCGTTCGTCACCGGGAACCCGCCCGAGGGGCACCCGCTGAAGGTGACGAACCTCGTGGATCGGCTGCCGAACCTGCGCTGCCCGCTGCTGGGCCTGTTCGGCAACGAGGACCGTAGCCCCAGCCCGGAGCTGGTCGACGAGCTGGAGCAGATCCTGACCCGGGAGGGCAAGGACTTCGAGTTCCACCGTTACGACGACGCCGGGCACGCGTTCTTCGCACCGGACCGGCCCTCCTACCGGGTGGCCGCCGCGAACGACGGCTGGCAGCGCATCGAGCGGTTCTACGCAGCCCACCTGACCTGAGCCGCACCGCACGTCGGCCCGCGCCGGGCCGGGATCGAGGAGGACAGTTCCATGTGCACCTACGCCACCCTGGCCGCTCGCATCGACGGCAGCGCGAAGGGGCCGGGTGACTCCTGGTTCCACGTCACCGATGCCACCGTCTACTTCGACCATCCGGTGCACGCCATGGCCGAGCACACGCTGAACATAGACTTCGCCGACCCGGCGTCGGGACCGTCCGCGCGGGTCGCGGTGGAGCTGACCGCCGCATCCGCGAGGGATCTGATCGCCGCCATCCAAGGGGCCCTGGCATCCGCACCCGCCGAGCTGACCGCCTAGGGCCGGCCGCGCCTCCCGCGCCGGCGGGGGCGCCGTGACGCCGACGCAGTTGCGGGCCTTCGCTGCGGTGGTGCGGCTCGGCTCGGTGAAGGGCGCGGCGGCGGAGCTGAAGGTCAGCGAGGCGGCGGTGTCGCTGCACATCGGGGCGCTGCGCAAGGAACTCGGCGATGCGCTGTTCACCCGCACCGGATCCGGGCTGGCCTTCACTCCCGGCGGCCTGCGGCTGGCCAGCAGGGCCGCCGAGCTGCTGGGCCTGCAGGACCGGACGATCCTGGAGGTCAGCCAGGCCGGGCAGGGCCGGCGGCTGTTGCGTCTGGCGGCGTCCGGCCTGTTCGCCGAGCATGCCGCGCCCGGACTCATCGAGCTGTTCGCCGGGCGCGCCGCGGACCTGGACGTGGAGCTCAGCCTGCACAGCCCGCGAGACTTCGCGGGCCTGCTGCGCACCCGCACCGTGGACGCCGCGATCGGGCCGGCGGCGACCCCGCCCGGCGCCGCCGGCCCGGCCGGCCAGGAGTTCGCCACCCGGCCGTTCCTGAACTATCAGGTGATCGCGGTCGTCGGACCCGGACACCCACTGGCCGGCGCCCACCCGTCGATCGGCGAGCTGCGCCGGCAGACCTGGCTGCTGGGCCCGGCCGCCGCCGGTGACGTCGGGCTGGTGCCGGAGTTGCTGCGCCGGCTGGGCGTGCCGGAGGCCAACCAGCAGATCTTCCAGAGCCAGGCCGCGGCGCTGGAGGAGACCAAGCGCGACCGGGGCGTGTCGCTGGCGGTCTCCTTCGCGGTCGCGTCCGACGTCGCGGCCGGCGATCTCGTGCGGGTGCCGGGGTCGGTCGTGCACGGTCAGTCGTCCTGGAGCATCCAGACCCTGGCCGGGTCGGCGGCTCCGCCGGCGGCCGCCGAACTGGCCCGATTCGTGGTGACACCGCGGGCCATCCAGGCGATGCTGCGCGGATCCGGGGTGACGGTGGGCCGGTTCCGGCCGTCCATCCACGTCACGCTGTGGAGCTGACCCGCCGGCGGGCGTTCTTGCTGGCCGTGCTGGCCGGATCCTCGCCCAGCGCGGCGATCACCGCGGCCAGCGAGGTGAAGCTGTTGCCGGGCAACAGCTCCGTGCAGTAGGGCAGGGCGGCGGCCATGCCGCCGGTGTGCGGCCGGAATCCGGGGGCCGCCGCGCGCGGATTGATCCACAGCACCCGGTGGGCGCGCCGGCGCAGCCGTGCCATGGCGCGACCCAGTCGCTCGGGCGGGTCGGAATCCCAACCGTCCGAACCGATCAGCACGACCGCGCCGCGCAGCAGCCCGCCGTGCCGCCCGGCCAGCAGCGCCTCCAGGTTGGCCGCGATCCTGGTACCGCCGAACCGGTCGGTGACGGCGTCGCTGGCGGCCGCGATCGCCTCCGTCGGGCGGGATCGGGCAAGCGCGGGCGTCACGCGGGTCAACCCGGTGGCGAACGCGAACACCTCGGCGTCCCAACCCACCACCAGCGCGCGCATCAGGTGCAGGTAGGCCGTCGCGGTGGCCTGCATGGACCGGCTGACATCGCACAGCATCACCACCCGGCGCGGCCGTCGCAGCGGTGACGAGGTCACCAGGTGCACCGGCTCGAATCCGGTTCGCCGTGCCCGGGAGATGGTGGGGCGCAGCGCGATCCGATGTCCGGCGGGATCGATCGCGGTCCTCCGGGACCGGCGGGTCGGACGGCGGCGCCATTGGGCCGACAGCCACCGGCCCAGCAGGTCCAGCTCGCGCCGATCGAGATCGTCGAACGGCGCGTCCGGCAGACCGGCCCGGTCGCTGGGCAGTCGCAGCGGCACCGTCACCGACTCCCCGCCGGCCTCCGCCGGACCGGTCACGGCGGGCAGCGTCGCCCAGGGCAGCCCGCCGCCCTGCTCGACGGCCGCGTCGGGGGCGCCGGGCACCCCGACGTGCACGTCGTCGGCGGCGCCGACGCGGGGGCGCCGCCGGGCGTTCGGGTCCATCGGCAGCACGGCGTCGGCGAACACCGCGGCGAACACCGCGTCGAACGCCGCCAGATCGGCGTGCCGCCGGACCAGCGTGATCCGGGTGAGCCAGTACAGCTCGTCGCGGTCGCCCGGCGTGCCGGATTCCAGCGAGCGGATCAGATCGCCCACCGCGGTCAGGTCGAGGGCCACGCCGGCCGCCCGCAGCCGCGCGCCCAGCGACACCGCGAACGCGGCGCGGTCCACCCCGCGCAGCACGCCGGGCCGTGCGGTGACGTGGTTCCCGGTGCCCGCGCGGTGCCCGGGCGTGGTGGGTTCGGATGCGGCGCCGTCGAGCGTCATCACACCGGCGCCGGGTAGCCCAGCTCGTCCAGTGCGGACAGCACGGTGTCGCGGTCGTCCGGTGTCTTGGCGATGCTGCCCAGCGAGGCGACGATGTCCTCCCGCACCAGGTCGGTGGCGCCCAGCACCGACAGCGCCGCCACCCAGTCGATGGCCTCCGCCAGCCCCGGCGCCTTGTCCAGCTCGAGAGACCTTGCCCGGCCGACGAAATCGGTGGTGGATGCGATCAACGGCTCGGACGCCGACGGCACCGAGCGGCGCACGATGGCGGCCGCCCGCTCCGGCGAGGGGTACTCGATCCAGTGGTATAGGCAGCGGCGGCGCAGCGCGTCGTGCAGCTCCCTGCTGCGGTTGCTGGTCAGCACCACCACCGGGGGCCGACCGGCCGTGAAGGTGCCCAGTTCGGGGACGGTGACCGACCATTCGCCCAGGAACTCCAGCAGCAGTGCCTCGAATTCGTCGTCGGCGCGGTCGATCTCGTCGATCAGCAGCACGGCCGGGGCGGGGCCGGTGTGCCGCACCGCCGCCAGGATGGGCCGCTGCGACAGGTACTCCTCGGTGAACAGGTCCGAGCGTCGCAGCGCGGTGCCCTCGGCCTCTGCCAGCCGGATCGCCAGCAGCTGACGCTGGTAGTTCCACTCGTACAGCGCCTCCGCGGCGGTCAGGCCCTCGTAGCACTGCAGGCGGATCAGCGAGGCGCCCAGCGCGTCGGCGAGCGCCTTGGCGGCCGTGGTCTTGCCGACCCCGGGCTCGCCCTCCAGCAGCAGCGGCCGGTGCAGGGTGGTGGCCAGCAGGATGGCGGTGGCCAGCCCGTCGTCCACCAGGTAGTCGCGGGCGTCCAACCGGGCACGCACGTCCGCGGCGTCGGTGAACAGCGCCGCCGGGGCGCCGTCGGGCGGGGATGCCATGCCCGTCACCGTATCCGGCGCCATGGCACTCGGGTGCTGCTCATCCGGTGCTCAGCCCGCCGCGGCCCGTGTCCGGGCGTACTGGTCACGGCATCCCGGGTGGCAGAAGTAGAAGTCCTGCTCGCCGATGCGCAGGTGCGGGGTGTCCGGCATCACCGTGACGGTCATCCCGCAGACCGGATCGACCGCCTGCATCGGGGCCAGCGTGCCCGGGTCCGAACCGGGTGTGCTCACGGTTGGCAGTGGGGCCGCCCGTATCGCGGCGGGCGGGGCGGCCTGCGCGGTTCCCTCGCCGGTGCCGGTGCCGGTGCCGGTGCCGGTGCCGGTGTCGCCGGCGCCGGTGTCGCCGGTGCCCGTGTCGGTGTCGGCAGTGCCGGGGTCGACGGCCACGCCGCGCACCGCGGCCACCACCTCCGCCATGATCGACAGCGCTATCTCCGGCGCCGTCCGGGCCCCGATCCACAGCCCCGCCGGGGTGTGCACCCGGGCTCGCTCGACGTCGGTGAGCCCGGCATCGTCCAGCACCCCGCCGCCGCGCCGCCTGCTGGCAACCAGGGCGATGTGGCCCACGCCGGCATCCAGTGCGGCGCGCAGGGTCTCGGCCTCGCCCGGGCCGTGGCTGGCCAGCACCACCGCCGCACACCCGGCGAGATCGTCCACCGACAGGTCATGCCGGTCGGCCGGCACGGACGGTGAGGCGTATCCCAGGAACGACACCGTCGCCCGCAGCGCCTCGGCGATGGGCGTCGATCCGGTCACGGCGATCACCGGCGCCGGCAGCACGGGCTGCAGGAAGATCTCCACCGCGCCGCCGGACAGGCACGGGTTGACCACCACCTGCGCGCCCGGGGTGGCCGGGAACTCCGCGGTACCGTCCGGCAGCACCCGCAGCAGCGTGGCGGCGCCGTCGGCCAACGCCGCCAGCGCGGCGGTGCGCACCGAGTTCTGCGTGCACTGGCCGCCGACGAAGCCCTCCATGGAGCCGTCCGCCAGCACGATCGCGCCGTCGCCCGGTTGCACCGAGGTGGGCGGCTGGGCGCGCACCACGGTGGCGTGCACGAACGGCGTGCGGGCGCCGGTCAACGCCGTCACCCGCTCGGAAATCCGCTGGCTCACGGTTCCTCCTTCCCGCCTTGTGAGTCCCGGGTGGCGCCATGGCGCCACCTCAGACTCACAAGGCGATGTGCGGCCCCCGGTCAGATCGGCGGCTGCACCGTGCCCTGCATGGCCTCCCACACCCGGGACGGCGTGAGCGGCATGTCCGCGTGCCGAACCCCGTACGGGGCCAGCGCGTCGATCACCGCGTTCACCACGGCCGGCGGGGATCCCACCGTCGCCGACTCACCGATGCCCTTGGCGCCGATCGGGTGGTGCGGCGACGGCGTCACCGTCTCGCCGGTCTCCCAGTCCGGCACCTCCAGCGCGGTCGGGATCAGGTAGTCCATCAGCGATCCGCCCAGGCAGTTGCCCTGCTCGTCGAAGGCGATGATCTCCATCAGGGCCATCCCGACACCGTCGGCCAGGCCGCCGTGCACCTGGCCCTCGATGATCATCGGATTGATCCGGGTGCCGCAGTCGTCCACCGCGATGAACCGGCGGATCTTCACCTCGGCGGTGCCAGGGTCGACGTCCACCACGCAGATGTAGGCGCCGTTCGGGTAGGTCAGGTTCGACGGGTTGTAGCAGACCTGCGCGTCCAGGCCGCCCTCGATGCCCTCCGG
>JBIQML010000193.1:0-7810 GCA_044463405.1 Nakamurella lactea
CGAGCGAGCGAAGTACCAGGGCATTCTGGCCGCGGTGGCGCCGGTGTCGATGATCGCCGGGCCGGCACTGGGCGGGGTGATCACCGACCACCTGGGATGGCGGTGGATCTTCCTGCTGAACCTGCCGCTGATCGCCGTGGCCCTGCTGGTGGCCGCCACCGTGCTGCGCCTGCCGGGGGGCACGTCACCCGGTCGGGTCGATGTCGCCGGCGCCGTGCTCGCCTGCATCGGATCGACCGGCGTGGTGCTCGCGGCGACCTGGGGCGGCGGGCAGTACTCCTGGGGTTCCCCGCAGGTGCTGCTGGCGGGCGCGCTCGGCGTCGCCGCGTTCCTGGCGCTGGTGTTCGTCGAGCGGCGCGCGGAGCATCCGGTGCTGCCGCCGGGGCTGTTCGGCAACCGGACCGTGCTGATGTGCCTGGTGATCATGTTCTGCGGGGCCGGTGCGGTGATGATGGTCGGCTCCAACTTCGTGCCGGTGTTCCAGCAACTGGTGCAGCACCAATCGGCCTCCTCCAGCGGGTTGTTGCTGCTACCGATGCTGTTGCCGGCGATCCTGCTGGCGGTGATCTCCGGCCAGTACCTGTCCAAGACGGCCCGGTTCCGGTTGGTGCTGGTGCTGGGGACCGCTGCGCTGTCGGCCGGGTGCGCGATGCTCGCCACGATGGGCCCGGCCACGCCGATCTGGCTGACGGCGTGCTACCTGGCGGTGGTCGGGTCCGGGCTGGGGCTGCTGTTCCAGACGCCGATGGTGCTGGTGCAGAACAGAGCCCCGGTCGACCAGGTCGGCGCGGCGACCGGCACGGCGTCCTTCCTGCGGATGCTGGGCGGCGCGCTCGGGGTCGGTGCGCTGGGCGCGCTGTTCACCTCCGTGGTGCGATCGTCGGTGGCCTCGGCCTCGGTGCCCGGGCTGGACGCGTCGACGGTGTCCTCACTGACGCCCGATCAGCTGGCGGGGCTGCCGCCGAATGCCGTCTCGGCGCTAGGCCAGGCGGTATCGTCCGGGACGTCGGCGCTGTTCTGGGTGGCGCTGGTCCTCGGCCTGGTGGCGCTGGTGGCGGCGGTCTGCGTGCCGGGTCGTCGCTAGCTTTGCCCGGTCCCGTCGGCGCCAGGTACGCTGGCCGGGCGACGTTCCCGCGGGGACGCGTAAGGGAAGCGTGCCAGAGCGGCCGAATGGGACACACTGCTAATGTGTTGTGCTCGTAAGGGCACCGAGGGTTCAAATCCCTCCGCTTCCGCGGCGCCGGTCCCGAAGGATCGGCCCGGTCCGATCCGGCGGTAGGCTGGGCGGGCTGCCCCGCCTCGGAGGGGCGCACAACTGAACAGGCGCCTGTAGCTCAACGGATAGAGCATCTGACTACGGATCAGAAGGTTGGGGGTTCGAATCCCTCCAGGCGCGCCCCGTGTTTCTCGCGCTCCGAGCCCTCGTCGGCATCTGTCGGCGGGGGCTCCTGTGTGCCTCGAGTGACGGGGTCCAACTCGGCAGCCCTCCAGCGCCGGTCCGTCGGCCCTGCGTGCAGCCGTGCCATGGAGGGCGGGCCGTCGTGTCACGTGTGTCGGTGCTTGTTCGCGCGTTTGGTCGGTCCAATCCTCAGCTGGTCGAGCGGCCTGCCTGTTCTGAATATCAGCAACTGCTGCTCTGCAAAGAGGTCGACGGGTAATCGTCATTGCAATTGTTGATCTGACCTTCGGAACGCGCGAGCACCGGCCTTCCCCAAGCACTGGCACGACCGCGAACTGCGGAAACGGCAAGTTGATCAGCAGTGGGGTTGACGTACCCAGCTGGACAACCGGACTCTTATAGAGCCGCCCGAACAATCGGGGCCCGTTCTGGAAGGAAGCAAACATGAACCTCGATGACGACATCGTCTACAGCGTCGGACAGCCTCCCGCACCCGTCGGCCAAGCGCCCGTGTTCAATGATCTCAAGCCCCAGGACCACACCGATGTGGCGAAACGAGTCGGCCTGTTGCGGGCCGTCGAGATGATCCGCGCCATGGCCGCCCAAAGCGCTGGCGACGAGCCCCGGCCTCCCCGACTGGTGATATCCCACGTGGCGGATCTGCCCGACCCATGGGACCAGCGGATCGTCGCGGTTCTGTTGCAATCGGCAGGAACGGACTTGGTCATCGACGGCCAGGCTGTCGACCCGCACCGCGATGACCATCGGGATGCCGTCGTCGAAGTCCTTGAGCGATTTGCCGGTCTCAACCCGTTGGCCCGAATCAAGGGCTGCGACGGGCCGTCCGCGACCTACTTGGTCGCGCAACTGCGCTTCACGGGAGGCCAGGCTGCATGGGTCATCAACCGTGCGCTGGGGAACGATCGGACCACGCCGCAGCTCGTCGCGCACCACGCCGCGAAGAACGAACAGTTCAGGACCGTCTTTGACCATGGCGGTCCTGACTACCTGATGCCATTCGATTCCATCCGCACTTTCCTGGATCAGGCCGGCACGATTCACGCAGTCACGGAGTTCGGGATGCGATTCAACGACGACGCACCCCAACCGGATGACCCGCTGCTCCACGCCGGGCTTGTGGCATACAGCGAGACTCTGCGAAAGCCGATCCTGCTGCCCGGCCACTGGGACCAACCACAGATCAGGCCTTCCCAACGCGAGCTCCTTGAACCCGCGATGCTGGTTCTCAGCCGTGTCGTTCGATGCAACCACGCCACCGCTCCCTGGCCCGCCGGCGACCGGCACGCGGCACGCAAGGTCGCCGTGAAGATGCGCTCCCGCGAGCAAACGACCCAGGCGATCGCGGACGAACTGAACCGTCGAGGCTTCCGCACCAGGCGCACGGGAACCTGGCACCGGTCGGCCGTTACCGCACTCCTGGAATCCGAGAAGGGCAACCAATCATGAACGGAACATTCGACAACGACCTCGCGACACTACGCGACAAGGCACGGCTGAAGATGGATCCACACGCGATCTCCCGCATGGCCACCCTGCGCGTCAGTGAACACGAGGTCCTCACCACGGTCCTGCACCCTCAGCGAGTACTGCGTTCGGGGCCTGGGCACCCGCCGGACAGGGTGGTGTACTGCAACGGCGCCATCCGTGTGGTCGTCGGCTGCACGACTCGGGTCGTGATCACCATCTGCCTCGACTCCCATCGCCCTTACGTTCACGGTCGTGACACCAGGCCCGGGCCCATATCCGGCCCGCACGGGCCGCTGCCCATGGTCGCGTGACCGCGGCATCCGAAGACGACGAACAGAACCGTGGCGACCCGGCCAACTGCACGGTCCATCGCGAGGTGGCGGATGGTTGGGCGGGCCTGAGCGCCGCGGCATCTTGCCTGGCACTGGGTCGCACAGCGACTACCATCAGCGCCAACCATGGACGAACCGGACACCGCGTATGTGGCGGCGGAGCAGCGCGCACGAATGCTAATCGACCGCCAGTTGGCGGCCGCCGGCTGGAACGTCCAGGACCGGTCTGCGATGAACCTGTTCGCCTGTGACGGGGTGGCCGTGCGGGAGTCCATCATGGCGCCGGGGCACGGCCGGGCGGATTACCTGCTGTACGTCGATCAGCGGGCGGTCGGGGTGATCGAGGCCAAGCCGGAGGGCACACCGCTGTCGGGGGTGGAGTGGCAGTCGGCGACGTACGCGTCAGGCCTGCCCGCTGAGGTCCGGATCAAGGCGGTCACCACCGATGGCCAGCTGCCGTTCGTGTTCGAGGCGTCCGGATCGGAGACGCACGTCACCAACGGCTTCGACCCGGAGCCGCGGGCCCGGCGCACCTTCGCCTTCCCGCAGCCGGAGACCCTGGCAAGAATCTTGCGGGACGCGGACGCCGACCCGGAGGACCCGACCTGGAGGAGCAAAGTCCGTCACCTCCCGCCACTCCAGACCGCCGGGCTTCGCGACGCACAGGTGCGCGCGATCGAGGGCGTCGAGCGCTCGCTGGTCGAACAGCGATTCTCCCGATCGCTGGTCCAGATGGCCACCGGCGCGGGCAAGACGTTCACCGCCGTCACCCTGGCCTACCGGCTGCTGAAGTTCGGCGGGTTCCGCCGGGTGTTATTCCTGGTGGACCGCAACAACCTGGGCACGCAGGCATACGACGAGTTCCGCAACTACGCCACCCCGGACGACGGCCGGCGCTTCACCGAGCTGTACCCGGTGGCGAAGCTGACCAGCGCCGGCATGGCGGACTCCACATCGGTGGCGATCTCCACGATCCAGCGGGTCCACGCCGCGCTGCGCGGCGAGGACGTCCCGGACGTGGACGATCCGAACCTGGACTCCTACCGCCCCGACGCCCCGGTATCGGTGACGTACAACCCGGCGATGCCGCCGGAGGCGTTCGACCTGATCGTGGTCGACGAGGCCCACCGGTCGATCTACGGAGTGTGGCGGTCGGTGCTGGAGTACTTCGACGCGCACATCGTCGGGCTCACCGCGACCCCGGGGAAGCAGACCTTCGGGTTCTTCCAGCAGAACCTGGTCTCGGAGTACACCTACCCGCAGTCGGTGGTCGACGGGGTAAACGTCGACTTCGACGTGTACCGCATCGAAACCAAGGTCACCGGGCACGGCTCGTCGATCGAGGCGGGCACGGTGGTGCCCAAGGTCGACAAGCGCACCAGGGTGGAACGGTACGAGACCCTCGAGGAGGACCTGGACTACACGCCATCCCAGTTGGACAGGGCGGTGACGTCACGCAGCCAGATCCGCCTGATCTTGGAGACGTTCCACGATCGGCTGTTCACCGAAATCTTCCCCGGCCGGTCGGCCGTGCCCAAGACGCTGATCTACTGCAAGGACGACAACCACGCCGAGGAGGTCGTCACCACCGTGCGGGAGGTGTTCGGCCGGGGCAACGAATTCGCCGCCAAGATCACCTACTCGGCCCGGGACCCCGCCAGGTTGATCAAGGCGTTCCGCTCGTCACCGACCATGCGGATAGCGGTGACGGTGGACATGATCGCTACCGGCACCGATGTGAAGCCGTTGGAGTGCGTCATGTTCTTGCGTGACGTGCGCTCCGGGTCGTACTTCGAGCAGATGAAGGGCCGCGGCGCCCGCACGATCTCCGATACGGACTTCCAGGTGGTGACGCCGGACGCATTGGCCAAGGACCGGTTCGTGATCGTGGACGCGGTGGGAGTGACGGAGCATCCGTATGTGGACGCCGCCCCGTTGGAACGGGCCAAGTCGCTGTCGCTCAAGAAGCTGCTGGACAAGGCGGCGGCGCTGACGATCACCGAGGACGAGACGGCCACCCTGGCCTCCCGGCTGGCGAAGCTAGAGCTGGACCTGACGCCGACCGAGCGAGCCGAGTTGGACGAGGTGGCCGGCGGGTCGCTGCGCCAGATCGTGCGCGGCCTGGTCGACGCCGTCGATCCGGATGTGCAGGCCGCCGCGGTCGAGCAGGCTCCGCGGGTTGACGGCGAGCCTGACGCAGAGTCGGCGGTGCAGCAGCTGATCGATGACGCGGTCCGGCCGATCGCCGCCAACCCCGACCTGCGGGCCCGGATCCTGCAGTTTCGGGCTCAGCACGACCAGGTGATCGACGAGGTCACCGTCGACGAACTGCTCGACGCGCACGGCGTGCCCGACACCGACCGGGCGAAGACCGTGGTCGAGTCGTGGCAGAAGTACCTGGTCGACCACCAGGACGAGATCACCGCGCTGCACATCCTGTACTCCCAGCCGGGCTCGCCACGGGTGACGTTCGCCGAGCTGCGCGAGCTGGCCGACCGGATCCGCCGGCCCCCGCACGGCTGGACCCCGGAGCTGATCTGGAACGCTTACCGGGTGCTGGAAGCAGACCGGGTCCGCAACGCGGATCGCCATACCGTGACCGACCTCGTCTCCCTGGTCCGGTACTCGCTCGGCATCGACGACGAGCTCGTGCCGTACGCCTCGAAGGTCGAGCAGCGGTTCGCGACTTGGCTGGTCCAGCAGGAGCAGGCCGGGGCCGTGTTCACCGAGCGGCAGCGCTGGTGGCTGGACCGCATGGCCGAAGTCGTGGCCTCGTCGGCCGGCATCACCGCCGATGACTTGGACAACGCCCCGTTCACCGAACGCGGCGGTATCGACGGCGCCCTCCGGGATCTCGGTGACGACGTCGGACGCTACCTGGAGGAATTGAACCAGGAGCTCACGGCGTGAGCACCACAGCGTCTACGAGATTCACCCTGACGCGGCTTGACGCAATTGCAGACATTCGTCCGGGTAGGACTCCGCGAAAGCTGGACCAGTATTTGGCTGAGAACCCACGGAACGATCGCGATATACCGTTCTTCAAGGTCGGCGACATGAATAACGACCCAAAGCGCCTGGGATCAGCAAGGACGTTCATTGCTCGATCGGAGTTACGAGTCCTGGGACTAGCCGAACTACCGCGAGGCACAATCGTGTTCCCAAAGGCAGGCGGCGCAATTGCCACCAACAAGAAGCGCACGATGTCTGTGGCCGGGCTGATCGATCTCAACTGTATGGGCGTGGTCCCTCGCGGAGTAGATGGCGACTACCTGGCGCTTTGGCTCGAATCGCTGGATCTCAATTCCATTGCGGATGGATCGGTCCTGCCTCAGATATCTAAACGGCGAGTCGCAGAACTGTTGATCCCCCTGCCGCCCTTGAGCGAGCAGCGCCGCATCGTCGAGATCCACGAAGAGCACCTCTCCCACCTCGACCCTGCTGATCAACTGATAAACGGTACACAGCGGAGGCTTGATACGTTTGTCGCAGCTGGCCTCTGGCATGCGACGCACAATGTTGAGGGGCCAACCGTTCGTCTCGATTCGACCGCTGAGGTGCGCTTGGGCCGTCAACGGTCCCCCAAAAATCACTCTGGATCAGACATGCGCCCGTACTTGCGGGCCGGCAACGTTGATTGGGACAGGCTTCGACTGGACGACGTCAAGGAGATGAACTTCACGAGTCTGGAAGCGCGTGTGTACGAATTGCTGCCAGGAGACATACTGGTCGTCGAAGCTTCAGGTAGTGCGGGTGAGGCTGGTAAGTCGGTTGTCTACGAAGGTGAAATTCCGGGAGCGTGCTTCCAGAACACGCTGCTCCGGGTCCGGACCAATTCTGCTCAGCCGGAGTTCATTCAAAAGTATCTGCTCGCGGATGCACTCGTGGGCAAGTTCATCGGTGGATCCAGGGGCGTTGGTATCAACCACATCGGTCGTGCGCGGTTGGCTTCTTGGGAGGTTCGTATGCCGTCGGCCGATGATCAGCGCAATGCGGTTGCACGCTCTCGAAGTCTGATTGAGTCGTCCGGACTCCTGCGGAGCAGCCTTGGAGGCGCTCGTGCGCGGTCCTCAGCGCTCCGCCGCTCCCTGCTCGCCGCCGCATTCTCAGGCCGGTTGACCCGTCTGCCGTCGGACCTTGAGCGTGCCGAGGAGGCGATTGCGTGAGTGGAAAGCAGGTGAAGCTGTTCCTGGTGGATGGTGCGCCCGGTGGGCTGACGACGGCGGAGATCACGAATTGGACCGGTCACGTGTTGGCGGCGCCGCGTTCCGAGTTGGGGGATCTACTCCAGCGCGACGAGGCATCCCGGACCGGCGTGTACCTGCTGCTGGGCGAGGACGAATCATCAACGAGCGGCACTCGCTGCTATATCGGGGAGGCGCACATTGTCGCCACTCGGCTGAAGTCCCACGTATCGGGGAAAGCCGAGAAGGACTTCTGGGACCGCGTCGTGGCGATCACGTCGAAAGATGCGAATCTGACCAAGTCGCACGGTAGATACCTGGAGTCGCGGCTGATCTCGCTCGCAAAGCAGGCTGGCCGCGTCAGTCTGGAGAACGGTACGGAGCCGCCGGTCCCGGCGCTGCCGGAG
>JBIQML010000194.1:0-7801 GCA_044463405.1 Nakamurella lactea
CGACCGGAAGGAGGCCGCCTAAAAGATCTTGATCCACAGGTCTTGACAATAGCTCCCAACGATGCGGCGGCAGGATCTGAGCTTCCCCCGAAATCGACACACTGACGGTAACGACGAACAAGATCAAGACCCGAACGGGCAGCCCGCCGTGATCAGCAACCGGAACGACGGTTCACAGCCCGCCCATCGGCAGGATCAGCGACCGTCAACAACGAGCCCGCGGCGTCGGCTACAACCCGGCCCTGCGGCAACTCGCCAACCGCCTCGTCGGCATCCTGCACGGCTGCTTGAAGACCCACACCCGATACAAGAAGGCCACCGCCTGGCCGCACCGCGGTCAGAACGATCAAGCGAACGCTGCTTGACATCTAACCCCATCGGATGTCTTTCGCCGCGCCCGGCCGGCTGGTGCACAAGGCCCGCGGGCTGCACCTGCGGCTGCCCACCAAAAGGCCATGGCAGCGGGAGATGAAAGCCCTTCGCACCCCGATCGCCGACATCACCCCGGCGCCCACCTGACCCCCAGCACCGCCGCTGACCACCCACGACCCCGAGAACCACCCGGAGAAGCCGGACAGACCGGCAGGACACGCACGCCCTCTGTGGTCGGATAGCCGGCCAAGATCAACAAGCCGGAATGAAGATCAACTCAGCACTCGGTCGATGGATTCAGGTTAAAGCACCACATCCGATCCGACCGGCATCAACGCCCGTAGGTGTGCAGACCGCGGCAGCAGCCGGCCAGGGCGGTGTTCCAGCCGTCCTGGTCGGCGCGCACCGAGCCGACCTTGGTCACGATGTGCAGTCCGCCCGGATCCGGGTGCAGCGCCCGCTTGATGATCTCGTTCGTCACGTACGGGCCGCAGCGGTCACTGGTGTCGATCCAGGAAGTCGATCCCCGAGCTACCGAGCATGTGGCGGCGCCGCACCGGGAGGCCACGGAGTCAGGCGCACTCAGCTAGCCGTCGGAACGGAATCGAAAGACACGACGGGCATCTTGGTGGCAATCTTTGCGCTCGGCAGCCCGCGCGCGAAGTGGTTGACGTGCGCCACCACCGCGAGCACTCCGCGGGTATACATGCTGTGACGAGCCCGATAGTCATCGAGCGCTCGGGTGGCTTCGGCCAATTCGGCATGCGCCAGTCGAGCGCACCGCGCCGCCCGCGACAACTCCCCTGCACCGGTGGCCCCGCCGCGATGTTGCGCAACCAGTCCGACCGGCGTCCGACAAACGGCAGGACATACATGTCACCGGCCGGAGATCCCGACACCAGCTCCATGGGCGTGCGGTACCTGCGGCCGCTGCGCCTGCCGCGGTGCGTGATCACCAGGATCGCCGCGGGCGAGCACAGGCGCAGCATCCAGCGCATGCCCGGCCGATCGAAGTGCGCGGGCATGCGAAGCACCGGAGCGACGCCGCGCAGCCACCGCGGCGGCGCACCAGTCGGTCTCACCGATCCACCACATCAGCGAGGCGGGTGTCCGTCAACGTGACTGCAGCCATGAACACCGGCGTTGCGGCGCTGGTCGCCGGCGTCAGGCGGGTGCACGGCGACCCAGCAGGCCAGACACCTTCGCGTCAGGAGTTGCGGGAGCTGGAGGAATTCGCAGGTGGTTTCGATCGCCGGTTCAGGGCTTGACCCCCTGGGGTTGACGCGGCCATGCCGCGGAGCCCCCGAAGGAGCGGCTTGAGCGGGACGTCCCCGACGAGGTGCCGCAACGCCGCCAGGAATTCGGCCTCGGCGCGGCGAGCGCGCCGGACGGCGGTCTGGCCGGCAGGCGTCAGGGACAGCGTCACGTAACGACGATCGTCGGCGTCTTCGGAGCGGACCACCAGCCCCTGAGTGACCAGCCGGTCCACCAGGCGGCTGGGGCTCGATCTGGATTCGCATACCAACAGCGCACCGAGCCCGGCAAGGGTCAGGGGCTGGCGGTCCGCCAGCACGATCAGCGCCTCGGCCTGCGAGGGCGTGAGTCCCGTCGGCTTCAGGGCCGCGGCGAGCGCCCGGTTGCCCTCGCGTTGTAGCGCGAGGATCAGATAGCGGAACTCGTTGATCTCCGCCTCGTCGTGGGTCGCCTGGGTCATGGACCCATTCTATGCACCGGTGAGTTGCACGTCATTAGATGTTGTGTAATCTATCGCCATGACATCTGCCGCCAAGAGCACCCCGAGCCAAGCCGACCCGATCGAGGACGTCGCCGTCATCAGCACCGGTACGGTCGTGATCCGACCGGAGCACGTTGGCCCCACCAACAAGAACCTCTACTACTGGCTGTTCACGTCGCGGCGCTGGACCGCCCCGAAACCGATCAACGCGTACGTGATCAAGCACCGGGAGGGCGTGGTGCTGTTCGACACCGGGCAGGATCGAGCGTCCGTGACCGATCCCGACTACTTCCCCAGGGGGCTCCCCGGCCTGGTCTACTCCCGGCTCGCCAAGTTCGAGATCGGGCCAACCGACACGCTGGAGGA
Source organism: Nakamurella lactea (assembly GCA_044463405.1). Classification (GTDB taxonomy): domain Bacteria; phylum Actinomycetota; class Actinomycetes; order Mycobacteriales; family Nakamurellaceae; genus Nakamurella; species Nakamurella lactea_B. The sequence continues at coordinate 2,474 of JBIQML010000194.1, forward strand.
GGGTCTGCGGGGTCTCGGCGTCGAGCCGTCCGACGTGCACACCGCCGCGCTGTCCCACCTGCACCAGGACCACATCGGCGCTCTGCCGTACCTGGGCAGCGGCCCACGGGTCGCCATCACCCGCGACGAGTGGGAGTCGCTCGGTGCGCCGCTACCCGCGGCGCGCGGCCTGATGCGGAACCACATCGATCTGCCCGGACTGCGGTGGCAGAGATTCGATCCGGAGCCGCTCGGGGACCCGCTCCTCGACCCGTTCACACACGGCCACGATGTCTTCCAGGATGGCAGCATCGTGCTGCTGCCCACGCCCGGGCACACCCCCGGCTCGATCTCGATGCTGGTCCGCCGCCCGCACCACGCTCCCCTGCTCATGGTGGGCGACCTCACCTACGACGACGATCTTCTGCGCGCCGGCAGCTTGCCCGGCGTCGGCGACAAACAGGTCATGCGGAAGTCCGCGAGCCGGGTGAACCGGTTGCGCGCGGCCCTTCCCGCTCTCGCCGTCCTCCCGGCGCACGATCCCGGTGCCGCAGACCGGTTGCGGCGGGCCATGGAGGGAGCACCGAGCCGGATCCCGGACGCGGCGACCACGACCGTACAGACCGGAGCGGCGTCATGAGCGAACAGCAGGCGGCACTCCCGGTCCGGGCGTCGGCCGAACAGGTCATGGACCTGCTCCGGAAACCCGCCCTACTGCCCGCCTGGAATCCCGCCTTCATCAGCCTCGCCGCGGACGGCCCGGTCACCCTCGGGGCGCATTTCCCGCTCCGCGTACGGCCCGGCCTCGCGGGCAACTTCGAATACATCACACTCGAACCGCTCTTGGTGGGCATGCGGTGGAGCGTCGCCGGCCTGGTGGAGGACAGCCGGTGGCGCGTCGAACCGCAAGCCTCCGGGCGGAGCATCGTCACCCATTGGCTGCGCCGGCGCGGTCCACTGGCCTCCGTGCTGGCACGAGCCGACCGCGGCATCGCCGGGCTCCGACTCGCGCGCCTCGATGAGTTTCTTGCCGGCACAACGGCGACCCCGTGAGTGTCCGATCGGGCATTTCCCGCGGTCGAACGTGAGGACCGATTCCCGCCGGACTTCCCGGCCGATCGCCGGAATCATCGATGGCGGCCTCACGAACGGCGTGAGTGGCATATCTACCGGCCGGGCCCGTAGAGACCGACGAGGTCGGCCGTCCTAGAAGGGAAACGACTCTGTGGATCTGGAACTATCCGGCCGTATCGCCATTGTCACTGGCGGGTCGAAGGGCATCGGCCTGGCGACGACGCGGACACTGCTCGACGAAGGAGCATTGGTGGTCGCCGCCTCCCGGCGCACCAGCCCGGACCTCGAGGCACTGGCCGGCGATCGACTCTTCCATGTTCCGGTCGACCTGATGGACCGGGACGCCCCGGAGACGATGGTCGGCCGCGCGGTGGACGTATTCGGCGGCGTCGACATCCTGGTCAACAACGCCGGCGGCCCGCCGCCGGGAGTGAAGCTGCCCCGCTTCGGTTTCCTGACGCCGAACGACGACGACTGGCAGACGATGTTCGAGTTCAACCTGTTCTCGGCCGTCCGCACCATCCGCGCGGCGATCCCGGTCATGCTCGGACGCGGCGGCGGTGTGATCATCAACGTCTCCACCGGCATGGCCCGGCAGCCCGCGGCGATGAATGTGGACTACGCCGCCGCCAACGCGGGACTCAACGCCCTGACCCAGGCGCTGTCCGAGGAGTACGCGCCCCAGGGCATCCGGGTGAACACCATTTCGCCCGGAGCGGTACGCACCGCGTGGTGGACCGAGAACGGCGGCGCCGCAGACATCATCGCCGAGCAGATGGGCACCGATCGGGATACTGTGATGGACAGCCTGGCGCCCCAGATGATGCGGCAGGCCACTGGCCGGCTGATCGATCCACGGGAGATCGCCGACGCCATCGCCGTTCTCGCCTCGCCGCGTTCGGCCAGCACCACGGGTGCGGACTTCGCGATCGACGCCGGCTTCCTCAAGGCCGTCTAACACGTCGACCCGACGGCGCGGCCGGCGGATCGAGCGGCAGCGCCCACCGGCGGGCCGCCACGGCAGGGCCCCTGGCGCGGGAGGTGACCCAACCTCCCGTACCAGGGGCCCGGTCGTTCCAGGGGGCGCTACCCGAACCTGCCGCGGACCCTGGACCATCCGGACGTCTCACCCGCCGCCGAACTGCCGCTGGAAGAACCGGGTATCGATGCGCTCGGTCGGCACGTGGAAATGCGATCCCGGGAAGGCGTGCAGGGTCTTGTCCGGTGACGCGAACGCGTCGAACAGCCTCAGCCCGGAGTGGCGGTCGATCTCCGGATCGTCCCAGGGCAGCAGGAACTCGACCGGGATGGTGACCTGCCGCGCGGCGTCGAGCATCGCGTCGTAGACGAACACGCCCCCGAAGATCGCCGCGCGGATCCGCGGTTCCGCCACCGCCAGGGGGATACCGATCGCACTGGCGAGGGTCATCCCCGAGTAGCCGATCGGCGCCTCCGGCCCGATCTCCGGAAGCGACTGCAGGGCATCGATGGTCCGCTGCCACTCCGGCACGGCACGGTCGGCCAGTGAACCGTTGAACGGCGCGATGATCGGTGCGAGCGGCTCGCCCGTCTGCCGAGCCCGGATCATGGCATCGACCCATCGCTGGTCCTCGGCCGAGCGGGAGCGTTCCCCGTGGCCCGGGGCGTCGATGGTGGCGACGTGGTATCCGTCACGGATGACGGCCTGGCGGGCACGGGCCAGCAGGCCTGCTGCGCGCTTGTGCAGGCCACCCGGGTGGCCCATCAGCAGCAGCGGTGTCCCGGGACTCGGTGTCTCCGGGGACCACAGGACACCGGGAACATCCCCGATGGTGAAGCTGCGGTCGACGACGCCGTCCGATGTCGTTTCCGCGATGACGTTCAGGTGCATGAGGTGCCTTTCGAGAGTGCCTGGGCAGGCGCTCCCGGCGGCAGCTAGGGCTGTCGAGCGGTCGTGAATGCGCGGGGGAGCACCCCTGGGTGTGCGGTCACGGTGCTCACCTCCTCCATGCGGTCACGACCCGCGCGAAGCTACCGGCACCCCCCACCGCTGCACAACGGGTTTTCTCCTGGCCGGAGCTTCACACGGGGCCGAGACCGGCGTGTCGGCCATCACCGAGGCGCTCGGCCTAGACCTGGCTGAACTCATCGACCGCGCCAACGAGACACGTAAGAGCCCCCGCCGACAGATGCCGACGAGGGCTCAGAGCGCGAGGAACACGGGGCGCGCCTGGAGGGATTCAAACCCCCAACCTTCTGATCCGAGGTTCGACGTTTCCCGGTTTGCCTGGTTCCGCGACAACAACGATACAACGGGCCCGAGCGGTGACGACGAAGGCAGCCAGGGCGCAGTGATCCTGCCGTTCCGGCGCCCGGCGCGCCGCGCCGGCGAGGGTGGACCATCGCAGTCGCATGACGTCGTGCCGGCCGCCGTCGGTCGTGCGACCAACTGATCCCCGGTCCCGGCCGCCGGCCGATTCGCCCGCACGCTTCCACGCGATCATGATCGCTGCGAGGCCGCTGGAAGCCAGTCCCCAAGTCGAGCCCGGTGCGCCCGCTCCGTTACGACTGGTCAGCGTCACTACCGTCGAGGACCTGATCGAGGGGTGGGTGCTATGGCAGCGCGCCCGCGGGCTCTCGGACAAGACGATCACCGAGCGCGCCGCCGTCATCCGGCGTGTACCGCGTGCCGACGAGTTGACCCCGACCCTTGTCGACCGCTACCTGACCCGCGGCAGCTGGGCAAAGTCCACGCACGCGGCGTACCACGGCGCAATCCGCGCTTGGTGCCGGTGGCTCATCGTCACCGGCCGCCGTGCTGACGATCCCACGGTCCTCGCGCCAGCCCCAAAGGTCCGCAAGGGCCGACCGAGGCCGATTGCGAACGAGCACCCCGCCGTGCTCCTGGTCTCCCACCTGCACCGGCGCACCCGAGCGATGATCCTCCTCGGCGCGTATGCCGGCCTTCGCGTCAGCGAAATCGCCGGCGTTCGCGGCCAAGACGTCGATCTGATCACAAACACCGTCACGGTAGTCGGCAAGGGCGGCAAGCGACGCGACATTCCGCTGCATCCCGTGCTCGTCGACCTCGCCCGGACGATGCCACCGCGTACCTGGTGGTTCCCGTCGTGGACCGGCAATCACCGCAATCGGGCTGGCGGCCCGATGCTCGGCAACTCCGTCAGCGCCTGCATCTCGAATGCCATGAGCCGGGTCGGGGTGCAAGGGACACCCCATGCCCTGCGCCACTGGTTCGGCAGTGCCCTCCGACAAGTCGGCGTCGACTCGCTGGTAATCAAGGAGCTCATGGGTCACGAATCCGTAGCAACCACAGCCATTTACATCGAAATACGTCGAGAACAGGAGGTCGAAGCCGTCGACAATCTGCCTAACCTTGCCTCGCACCAATTACGCGCCGGAAAGCCCGAGTCAACTCGCCTTTAACTTAGCTGAATCTCCGCGCCACATCTACAATCCCGGGACCAGTTACCTCAACCGTTTTGTCGCCAGTTCTTGCGAACACCTGGCTGCCTAATGACGAAACCTCTCTCTGGGCCGGAACGTTGATGACCAGCAGGCCCAAATCAAAATATTCATTTGAACTCATGCTCGCGAGCACGCCAGCCTTTAGCGGCGCGCTCAACTCCGACTTCTCTATGGCCAGCCGAATCCGCACGAAGTAGTCCTCCATCGACTCGCCCAATGCCGTCGCCTCACGGCGAACGCCCACAACAAAACGCCGGCCAACCTTACGAGGCGATATCTTGTAAATGTCAGCTATACGCTTGGCATCGGCCTCTTTATCTGCCACGCCGAGGAATATTGCGCCCGAGCGTTCCGGCCCGTTATTCGCTATTCCACATATCGTACGAATTACTTTCGGAATCATCTCCTCGTCCAGCGTATTCTTCCCGTCAAGGCGGAGTACACCTTGCTTCAATTCGTAATGTGGCGCTTCAATTTCGGTTCGTCGAATAGCATCGTCAATATCAACGATCGATTGATTGTCATACAGACTGGGCCCCGTCGAGGTTACTAGATGGGGCCTCAGTAGCCCCTTAATGGTATTGACGTTCTGTCGGCGCTCATCCGGGGATGTCGAACCCCGGCTAGTTTCGATTCGCCGATCAAGGTTCTCCAGCGATTGCCGCGCATCTCCCAGACTAGATATCTGCATATGATCGGTCACGAGTAATTCATGCAAAGCGATAGCTAGCACGGCAAACACTGCCGGGAACGGATTCGTCGTCTGCTTGGAAAAGAGCAGAGACCGTAACTTTATCGGAGAAGACCCCG
>JBIQML010000195.1:0-7767 GCA_044463405.1 Nakamurella lactea
TTCGCCACGTGACTCTACTACGACGCGCACTCGTCACGGACCCGGCCGCCGGTTGTCCTCCTGCGTAGGAGGGCGAGCGAACCGCGGACGGCTTGCGCCCCACCGACCGCCCGTCCAAGGGGCTGATTTCTCGCCAGGTGCCCGCTAGCATAGAAATCATGCAGACAACGACCGCTCAGACGACAGGATTTACCGATCACCGCGTCGCGCCGGCCGAGGTGCACGAGGTCTTGGCCCGGCACATCCAGGCCGATGGCTTCCCGCTGGTGGTGGACACCAAGGCCTCCCGGGGCGCCGATGTGGTGGACGCCGTCACCGGCAATCACTACCTGGACCTGTACACGTTCTTCGCCTCGTCGCCGCTGGGCATGAACCCGCCCGGCATCGTGGACGACCCGGAGTTCATGGCCCTGCTGGCCGAGGTGTCGGCCAACAAGCCCGCCAACTCCGACGCCTACACCACCCACTACGCCGAGTTCGTGGCCACCTTCGCCCGAGTGCTGGGCGACCCGGCCCTGCCGCACCTGTTCTTCATCGAGGGCGGCGGCCTGGCCGTGGAGAACGCGCTGAAGGTCGCCTTCGACTGGAAGAGCCGCCGCAACGAGGCCGCCGGCCGCTCCCCCGACCTGGGCAGCAAGGTGATGCACCTCACCCGGGCCTTCCACGGCCGCACCGGCTACACCATGTCGCTGACCAACACCGACCCGGTCAAGACCGCCCGCTACCCGAAGTTCGACTGGCCGCGCATCGACGTGCCCGCCATGATCTTCCCGCTGGAGGAGCACCTGGACGAGGTCATCGCCGCCGAGCGGCACGCGCTGGCCCAGGCCCGCGCCGCCTTCGAGGCCAACCCGCACGACATCGCCTGCTTCATCGCCGAGCCCATCCAGGGCGAGGGCGGCGACAACCACCTGCGGCCGGAGTTCCTGCAGGCCATGCAGGCGCTGTGCCACGAGTTCGACGCGCTGTTCATCCTGGACGAGGTGCAGACCGGCGTCGGCCTGACCGGGACCGCCTGGGCCTACCAGCAGCTCGGCCTGGAGCCGGACGTGGTCGCGTTCGCCAAGAAGGTCCAGCTCGGCGGGATCATGGCCGGCCGCCGGGTGGACGAGGTCCCGGAGAACGTGTTCCGGGTCGGCAGCCGCATCAATTCCACCTGGGGCGGCGGCCTGACCGACATGGTCCGCTCCCGCCGGCTGCTGGAGATCATCGAGCGGGACGGTTACCTCGCCCGTGCCGCCGACCTGGGCGAATCGCTGCTCAAGGACCTGCGGCGGGTCGGTGAGGCGCACCCGGATCTGGTGTCCAACGTGCGTGGCCGCGGCCTGATGTGCGCGCTGGACCTGGCCACCGCCGAGGCGCGAGGTGACGTGCTGAAGCGGATGTACGACGATGAGAGGGTCATCGCCCTCGGCTGCGGTGAGCGCAGCGTGCGGTTCCGCCCGTCGCTGGCCGTCACGGCCGAGGAGTTGGGCCACGCGGTGGACGCCCTGGACCGGGTGCTGGCCACCGTCGAATCGAAGGGACAGTAGATGTCGCGCAGCACGTCGATCAGCTCGGTGATCGGGGGCCGGCCCACCGCCGGCTCCGGAGCGCCGGTGTACCGGTCGGTGAACCCGTCCCGGCTGTCCGAGACGGTCGCCGAGGTTCAGATGGCCGACGCCGAGGCGTTCGCGGGGGCCTGCCGGGTCGCCACGGATGCTCAGCAGGCGTGGGCCGACGTGCCGCCGCCGGTGCGCGGCCGCGCGATCGCCACCATCGGCCGGCTGATCGAGGCCAACTCGGAGGCGCTGGCCCGGATCGTCACCGCCGAGATCGGCAAGCCGTACGCCGAGGCGCTCGGCGAAGTCAGGGAGATCATCGACACCTGCGACTTCTTCCTCGGCGAGGGCCGCCGGCTGTACGGGCAGACGGTGCCCAGTGAGATGCCGGACAAGAACCTGTTCACCTTCCGCAACCCGGTCGGCACGGTCGCGGTCGTCACCGCCGGGAACTTCCCCGTCGCGGTGCCCAGCTGGTACATCGTGCCCGCACTGCTGGCCGGCAACTCGGTGGTGTGGAAGCCAGCCGAGTACGCGGCGGCCTCCGCGCAGGCGTTCTTCGAGCTGTTCGTGCGCGGCGGCGGCCTGCCGGACGGGGTGCTGAACATCGTGCACGCCGACGGCCCGGCCACCTTCGCCGGCCTGGAGGCCGCGCTGCAGGCCGGCACCGTGGACAAGATCGGCTTCACCGGCTCGTCCGCGGTCGGCACGCGGATCGGCGAGTTGGCCGGCCGGCACCTGCAGTCCGCCTGCCTGGAGCTGGGCGGCAAGAACCCAATGGTGGTCTGCCCGGATGCCGACCTGGACCTGGCGGTGGAGGGTGCGCTGTTCGCCGGGTTCGGCACCGCCGGCCAGCGTTGCACCTCGCTGGGCACGGTGATCGTGCACGAATCGGTGCACGACGAGTTCCTGCGCCGCTTCGACGCGGCCACCCGGGGCGCCGTGGTGGGCGACCCGACCGGCGAGGTGCTGTTCGGGCCGATGATGGACCAGAAGTTCGCCGACACCTACGAGAAGTACCTGGGCTGGATCGCCCCGCACCACACCATTCACGGATCCACCGGCACCGGCCGGATCACCGCGTCCAACCCGCGGGAGGGTTTCGTCGGTGACGCGGAGACCGGGCTGTTCTACCACCCGGTGATCGTGGACGGGGTGCGCAGCGACGACGAGCTGTTCATGAACGAGACCTTCGGGCCGATCGTGGGGGTGACGACCTACACCGACCTGGCCGAGGCCATCGCGCTGGGCAACAAGCCGGGCTACGGCCTGTCCTGCTCGATCTACACCAACGACCCGAAGTCGGTGTTCACCTTCCGCCGGGGGATCTCGGCGGGCATGGTCAGCGTCAACAACTCCACCTCTGGCGCGGAGGCCCACCTGCCGTTCGGAGGTAACGGCAAGTCGGGCAACGGGTCCCGGCAGTCCGGCATCTGGGTGCTGGACCAGATGACCCGCTGGCAGTCCATGAACTGGGACTACTCCGGCCGGCTGCAGAAGGCCCAGATGGACGTGGCAGAGTTGACCCCCGACATGGACTTCCGGCTGTAGCAGCAGCCCGGGGGTCCGCGCCGACCGGGTTGTGTGGCCCAGCGTGCGCTCGGGCGCACGCTCAGCCACACGACGCCACGCCGTGAGGAAGCTGACCGATGCCATGACAGCCCCCGATGAGGCCGCCGCAGCGATCACGGCGGCACTCCAGGACCTCGAGCCCCACGGCCGGCCCTCCGGGCTGGTGAGTCCCTCGTGGCGCGATACCGCCAGTTCGGCCTCACAAGGCGATGAGGAGGACGTCCCGATCCGGCCGGGCAGTGCCCTGACGGTGGCGGAGTGCCGGACGATCTTCGCCGCCCAGGCCACCAGCCGGCACCTGGACCTGACCGCGCGGCGCATGCAGGCCGGGGGCCGCGGCTACTACACGATCGGCTCCTCCGGTCACGAGTCCAACGCCGCGGTCGCCGCCGCGCTGCGCCCCACCGATCCGGCGCTGCTGCACTACCGATCCGGCGGCTTCTACGTGCGCCGGTCCTGGCAGCACCCCGGCATCGACCCGGTGGCCGACGTGCTGGCCGGCGTCGCGGCGTCCGCCGACGAACCCATCGCCGGCGGGCGGCACAAGGTGTTCGGCCGGCACGAGATCGCCGTCATCCCGCAGACCTCCACCATCGCCTCGCACCTGCCTCGCGCGGTCGGGGTGGCCTTCGCCATCGAGCGGGCCCGCAAGTTGGGGGTGCCCTCCGCGTGGCCGGCCGACGCCATCGCGGTGGCCAGCGCCGGCGATGCGTCCCTGAACCACTCCACCGCGGTCGGCGCGATCAACGCGGCCTGCTGGTGCCGGTACTCCGGGCTGCCGATGCCGCTGCTGGTGGTGTGCGAGGACAACGGCATCGGGATCTCGGTGCGCACCCCGTCCGGCTGGATCGCCGCGGCCTATTCGACCCGGCCCGGGCTCGCCTACTTCGCCGCGGACGGGTCCGACCCCGCCGCCGTGTTCGACGCGGCATCCGCGGCGGCAGACCACGTGCGGCGCAAGCGTTCCCCGGCGTTCCTGCACATCTCCACGGTGCGGTACTACGGGCATGCCGGGTCGGACGTGGAGGCCGCCTACCGCACGCCGGCCGAGATCGCCGCGGAGGCCGCCCGCGACCCGATCCTGGGCACCGCACGGGCACTGGTCGCGGCCGGCGCCGCCACCGCCGAGGACCTGGCCAAGGAGTTCACCGTGATCGGCGAGCAGGTCGTCGCCGCGTCGGGTCCGGCCATGACGTCGGCGCCGCTGCGCAGTCGGGCAGACGTGCTCGCCCCGCTGGCGCCGCACCGTCCCGATGTCGTCGCCACCCAGGTGACCTCGGCCGATTCCGCGGACGCGGCCGGGCCGTCGCTGACCGTCGCGCAGTCGATCAACCGGGTGCTGCGGGACGAGATGGCCCGGCGGCCGGAGATGCTGCTGTTCGGCGAGGACGTGGCCCGCAAGGGCGGCGTGTACGGGGTGACCCGCGGGCTGCAGGCGGCGTTCGGCCGGGGGCGGGTGTTCGACACCCTGCTGGACGAGCAGACCATCCTCGGTCTGGCGCTGGGTTCGGCGGTGACGGGGCTGCTGCCGGTACCCGAGATCCAGTACCTGGCCTACTTGCACAACGCCGAGGACCAGTTGCGGGGCGAGGCGGCGTCGCTGCAGTTCTTCTCGCGCGGGCAGTATCGCAATCCGATGGTGGTGCGCATCGCCGGGTACGGCTACCAGAAGGGCTTCGGGGGGCATTTCCACAACGACAACTCGGTCGCCGTGCTGCGGGACATCCCGGGCCTGGTGATCGCCTCCCCGTCCCGGGGTGACGACGCCGCGGCCATGCTGCGCACCTGCCTGGCCGCGGCCTCGTCGGACGGCACGGTGTGCGCGTTCGTCGAACCGATCGCGCTGTACCACACCAAGGATCTGTACGAGGACGGCGATTCCGGCTGGCTGGCCCCGTACCCGGCGCCGGCCCAGCACGTGCCGATCGGCCGCGCCCGCAACTACGGGGACGGCGGGGATTTGACCATCCTGACCTTCGGCAACGGCGTCCCGATGTCGCTGCGCGCCGCCCGGCGCCTGGCCGGGGAGGACGTCGCATGCCGGGTGGTGGACCTGCGCTGGCTGGCGCCGCTGCCGATCGAGGACATGCTCCGCGAGGCGAACGCCACCGGACGGGTGCTGGTGGTCGACGAGACCAGGCACGGTGGGGGCGTCGGCGAGGGCATCGTCACCGCCCTGGTGGAGCACGGTTTCGCCGGCGCGATCACCCGGGTGGCCGGCGCCGACTCGTTCGTCCCGCTGGGCCCCGCGGCGAACCTGGTGCTGGTCAGCGAGGAGGACATCCTGGCCGGTGCGCGCGCCCTGGTGTCCGGCTGAACCAGGCCATCCGCCGGTGTCAGTGGGTGGTCGCCGTCAGCTCCGACACGGTGACCAGCCTCCACCAGGTGTGGGCACCGGTGCCGCCCGTGGTGCCGAGAATGCGGGTGCCGCTCGGGTCCAGGATCAACCGGGTGTCGTCGTCGACTCCATTGGAGGACGAGTGGGCGAACGAGAGCACCTGTGCCGGCTGCCCCGTCGGCAAGGTCACGGATTCCGTACCGGACGCGCCGGAGCGCGCCAGCGAAGCCAGCGCCGCCATCTGCCGGGCATCCAGGTAGCGCTCCAACGGAATGGATTCCACGCCTTGCGCCAGCGGGAAGTGATTGTCGACCATGTACTGCGCCAGCCCAGCCGCAGTGGATGGCAGCACTCCGGGAATATTGTCGGCCATCAGAACGGTGCCCGAGGTCGGGGCCAGCGTTCCCGCGGCGGAAACGTCCCCCGTTCCAGCGGATTCGGTGTTCGACGTGGCCGGTGCCGTCGCGGACCCGTCGGACAACGCTGACGTCGAGGACGCGGTGACGGCGCTGCTAGCCGTCGAGGCGACGCGCAGGATGACGTCACGGGTCACCGCACCGGTCGCGCTGCGGTGAAGGCTCCGCCCGTCAACTCCGTTCCACCATCGGTCCACGGTGTCCTCCAGCCGGGTCCCTTGGTACTCGCGCCATTGCACGTGGTCGTAACGGGCGCGGGCCGTGGGGGCTTTCGCCTCCGATGGCAATGCGGGACCGCTGGCCGACGGTGCCGCCGTGGGACCGCTGGCCGGTAGCGGCGCGCTGGGATCGCCCGCCGGCGCCTGTGCGCCGCCGCCGGCCAGCAGCAGCGGCACGGCGAAGGCCAGGATCGTCACCGCCGCAGCGAACGCGGTCAGTCCGGCGATGGCCCAGGACCGGCCGCGCGACGGCCCACGGGTCTCCGGCAACGATCGCACCGGGCTGCGACCTGGCATGGCGGGATCCAGCGGCGTCAACAGGTTTCGCAGCGAGTCGACGTCGCGGTCGGTGCGCGTGGACGTTTTCATGTCGGTGTTCCTCCCCGCTCGGGGCGTCGGCCATCGGGTTCGGAGTGGTAGGCCGGCCACCGGCGCTGCACGAGCTTGCGGATGCGGTGCAGGCGCACCCGGGCGGCCCCGGGTCGCACTCCCAGGATGCGAGCAGCGCTGACGACGTCCAGGTCCTCCCAGACGATCAGCCGGAGCAGTTCGGCGTCGTCGTCGCGGAGATCGGCGAAGACGGCCGAGACGAGCGCGTCACCGGTCACCCGCTCCGCCGGATCGTGCGCTTCGGGCCCCCTCTCGCTCGCCAGCCCAGCGGCATGCCATTCGTGGGCCACGTCGATGTGCCGGGCCGACGTCCGTCGTGTCTTGGTGGTGGCGTGGCGGGCAATCGTGTACAGCCACGGCAGTGCGGTCTCCACGCTGGGAATCGGCGAGCCGGTGGTCAGCACCGCGCTGAACACCTGAGCCACCACATCGTCGGCGGCATCGTCCCCGATACGGCGTCGGGCGTATCTGCGGATGGCGACCGCGTAGCGGCGGTAGAGGACGTCGACCTCGGCGCGCCGCTCCGGCGCCACTGCCGGCGCGTCCGATGCCTTGCTGGTCACACCCTGTATGAGATCGCAACCGGGGGCCGGCGTTACCGAGGCAGTGGCCGTGGCGTGATCCGAGCGGGCGGTACCTCGGGACCTGTGCGATGCGCGCGACACTTCGTTGCCTCACCTCCCTGTTCCCGGCGTGCCACCGATCTGCCGCGTCTCCGAGTGCGCCGCCCACACCCTGGCAGTCGTTACGGATACGGAGCGGCCCGCCGGCCTGCGACGCTGGTCGCCATGTCTGTCATTCGGCGAGCCCTCACCCTGTTGACCGCCCTGCTGCTGGCCGCCTGGCTGGGCGTCGGAACCGCTCAGGCCGCCGTCATCGACGGAACCGGGGGTGACGACACCTTGAACGGCACCAGCGGCGACGACCAGATCAACGGTTACTCCGGCGACGACACCATCGCCGGCCTCGAAGGATTCGATCGGATCTACGGCGGCACCGGCAACGACACCGTCAGCGGCGGCCCGAACATCGACATCATCGAGGGGGGCCCGCCTGGCATCACCGCGGGCGTCGCAGACGACGACGTCCTGGACGGCGGGGACAGCGACGACACCATCACCTCCTATTGGGGGGCCGACCAGATCGACGGTGGCGCCGGCGACGACGAGATCGACGCCGGCCCGGACAACGACACCGTTCGTGGCGGCCCCGGAGACGACAGGATCGTCGCCGGTCCGCTCATCGCCACCCGCAGCGTGCAGGACGACGACACCGTCGACGGCGACAACGGC
>JBIQML010000196.1:0-7765 GCA_044463405.1 Nakamurella lactea
TGGGCACCGAATCGCGCCTGCAGATGGTCATCGAGTTGCTCCGGCAGATCGTGCACGGCACCGAAAGCGACCCGGAGCTGCGGCTCGACGAGCTGCGCCGGCGCCGCGCCGCGATCGATGCCGAGATCGCCGCGACCGAGGCGGGTGATGTCGCGCTGCTGGACGCGACCGCGCTGCGCGAGCGTTACCAGCAGGTCGCCAGCACGGCCCGCGAGCTGCTGTCCGACTTCCGCGAGGTTGAGGAGAACTTCCGGGCGCTGGACCGTTCGGCGCGCGAGCGCATCGCCTCGTGGGATGGCGGCAAGGGCGACCTGCTGGCCGACCTGGTGGGCAGCAGGGCCGACATCGGCAGCTCCGACCAGGGGCGCAGCTTCCAGGCCTTCTACGACTTCTTGATGTCCGAACAGCGTCAGGACGAGCTGTCCGAGCTGCTGCGCCGGACGGAGCAACTCGACGCGCTGCAGGCGGACAGCCGATTGCGGCACATCCACTACGACTGGGCAGAGGCGGCCGAACGCACCCAGCAGACGGTGCGGCAGATCTCCGAACAACTGCGCCGGTTCCTGGACGACCAGGTCTGGCTGGAGAACCGGCGAGTGCTGGAGATGGTGCGGCAGATCGAGGCTGCGGCGCTGGCCCACCGCGACCAGCCACCCGAGGTGCACCTGGACATCGACGAGCCGGGGCTGCCGATCGCCCTGCCGTTCGAGCGGCCGCTGTACGACGTGCGGCCGCCCGCCAGGGTGGACAGCCTGCTCGATCCGGAGGCGGACGCCGACGTCGACGTCACGGCCCTGTTCGCCCAGACCTTCGTCGACCAGGCCCGATTGGCCGAGAACATCCGATCGGTGGTTCCGCCGCGCAGCTCGGCGCTGCTGACCGACATCATCGACCTGTTCCCGCTGCAGCACGGAGTGGCCGAGATCGTCGCCTACCTGGCCCTGGGCGACGAGGACATCTCGGTCCGGATGGACGAGCACGACGAGACCTACATCGACCTGGCCGGGGATTCGGACGAGCCGGCGAGAGCAGTGGACTCCGTGGACATCACCGACACCGCCCGCAGCGCGGCGATCACGGTCGACATCGGCGCGCATGACGTCGGCGCTCACGGTGCTGGGGCGACCGGTGCCCGGACCGACGACCGGCCCGCCCGCCGGGTCCGGCTGCCGAAGGTGACGGTGAGCCGGCTATGAGGGGGCCGGAGGAGCACGCCACCGCCAGCGCGATCATCGCGCTGATGCGGGGCGTGGTCTATCGCGAATCGGCCGAGGAGGTGTGGGCCACGCTGGAACGCCGGGCTGCCGCGGTGCGCGACCACTTCGCCGAGATCGGGGTGGACGTCGTGATCGACGACACCGAGGGATACGCCTACCTGCGCAGCCAGGAACCTGCTGAGGACGAGGAGCCGCTGCCCCGGCTGGTACACCGCCGAACCCTGACCTACCACGTCAGCCTGCTGCTGGTGCTGCTGCGCAAGCGCCTGGTCGAATTCGAGGCCTCTGGCGCCGACAGCAAACTCGTCCTCAGCCGGGACCAGATGGTCGAGATGCTCCGGCTGTTCCTGCCCGATGCCAGCAACGAGGCCCGACTGGTCGAGCGCATCGATTCCACCATCAAGCAGGCCATCGACGCCGGGTTCCTGCGCGAGTTGCGCGGTCAGCCCGGCCAGTACGAGGTGCGGCGGATCCTCAAGGCCTACGTCGACGCGCAGACGCTGTCCGACTTCGCCGGCAAGCTGGCCGAATACGCCGGCAGCCACGGAGACGGCGATGGGTGACGGGCTGTTCGGCGCGGTCGAACTGGGCACCCCGCCCCGGGCCGGATACCGGTTGCGGCACCTGGAGGTGTACAACTGGGGCACCTTCGACAAACGGGTGTGGCGGCTGTCCCCGGAAGGTGAGACCTCTCTGCTCACCGGCGATATCGGCTCCGGCAAGTCCACCCTGGTCGATGCCATGACGACGCTGCTGTTGCCGGCGAACAAGATCTCCTACAACAAGGCGGCCGGCGCCGAGACCAGGGAGCGCTCGCTGCGCAGCTACGTCGACGGCCATTACCGCTCGGAGAGCATCGAAGCCACCGGGGCGTCCCGCCACATCGGGCTGCGAGATCATCGCAGTTACTCGGTGATCCTCGGCGTGTTCGGCAACGAGGGATACGACGAGACCGTCACGCTGGCACAGGTCTTCCACGCCAAGGAGCCGGCCGGGCAGCCCGATCGGTTCTACGTCACTTCCGTCAAGCAGTTGTCCATCGAGACCGACTTCACCGACTTCGGCTCGGACCTGTCCGAGTTGCGTCGCAGGTTGCGCTCCTCCGGCGCCACCATCTTCAATCATGGCGAGTTTCCCAAGTACGCCACGAACTATCGACGAATGCTGGGCATTCGATCGGAACAGGCCATGGACCTGTTCCACCAGACCGTCTCGCTCAAGTCGGTGGGAAACCTCAACGATTTCGTGCGCACGCACATGCTGGAACCGGTCGACGCCGGCGATCGGGTGCGGGCCATCATCGCGCACTTCGAGGACCTGACCAAGGCGCACGAGGCGGTGACGCGGGCCCGGGAACAGCTCGATGCGCTGGCCCCGCTGGTTGCCACCGCCGACAAGTACGACGCGGCACTGGTTCGCCGGGCTGCCGAAGAACGACAGCGCGGCGCCGTCCGGCTATTCTTCGCCGAGCTGCGCATCACCCTGCTGACTGCGCAGATCCAGGGACAGCAGGCGCTACGGGCACGCAAGCAGCAGCACCTGTCGGATGCCGCCAAGCTACGCAGCGAGCTCACGGACACCCGGGACGGGCTGATCGCCGACCGCGCCCGCGCCGGCGGTGACCGGGTCACCGAGCTGGAGCGGGAGATCCAGCATGCCCGAGCGCAGGCCGAGGAGCGGCGCGGGCGCCGCGCCGGTTTCGACGATCGCGTCGGCCTGGCCGGGTTGCCGCCCGTCACCGATGCGGCCGGGTTCGCGGCGCTGGCGGTGACGGTGTCCGAGCGCAGCGCCGACCTCGCCGAGCGGAAGCAGTCCCTGGGCGTAGACCGGGACGCGATCATCGGCGAACTCGGTGACCTGCAGCGGCAGTCCGAGGCCACGCGCACCGAACTGGCCAGCCTGGCCGGCCGAACGAGCAACCTGCCCGCCAGCCAGCTCGACGTGCGGGCCCAGCTGTGCGCGGACCTGGGCATCGACGAGGCGGAACTGCCGTTCGCAGGTGAATTGCTCGACGTCGCCGAGGAATTCGCCGACTGGCGAGGGGCGGCCGAACGGGTGCTGCACGGTTTCGCGCTGTCGATGCTGGTGCCGCAGCGGCACTACCCGCGGGTGGCTGCATGGGTGAACGAGCACCGACTCACCCATCGACGCGGCGACGGCCGCATCGTCGGCAGCAGGCTGGTGTACGAACGGGTCTCGGAGCGGCGGGTCCCGTTGCAGTCCTCGGATTCCCGCGGTGCGCTGCTGCTGGCCCACACGATCGAAATCAAGCAGGGCTCGTTCCGCGACTATCTGGTGAGCGAGGTGGTGCGACGCGCCGACTACGTGTGCGTGGATTCGGTCGAGGAGTTCCGATCCGAGCACCGGGCGGTCACCCGACAGGGCCAGGTGCGCTCCGGCGAGCGGCACGAGAAGGACGACCGCTCGCGGGTGGACGATCCCCGCTCATGGGTGCTGGGCTGGGTGAACGAGCGCAAGGTGGCCGCGCTGACCGACCAACTGGTGCAACAGCAGGAACAGTGGAGCGCGGCCCAGCGCAACCGCGACGCGATCCAGGGCGCACTGGGTGAAGTGGATGCTCAGCTCGGCGCGCTGGGCAACCTGCAGGTGTACACCTCTTGGGCCGAACTGGATCACCAGGAAGCCACGGAACGGGCGGATGCGGCCGGTGCCGAACGGGAACGGCTGGTGGCGGGATCGTCCGCGCTGGCCGAGATCGAGCGCCGGCTCGCGGACAACGAGACACGGCTGGCAGAGGTGGGCGGGCAGATCACCACGCTGAGCGGGGACGTGCGGGTGCTGGACGACCAGGTGGACCAGGCCACCAGGGCCCGGACGGTCGACGAACGCTTCGTCACCGGGCACGACCCGGATGAGCTCGAGCGGGCCCGGA
Source organism: Nakamurella lactea (assembly GCA_044463405.1). Lineage (GTDB taxonomy): Bacteria > Actinomycetota > Actinomycetes > Mycobacteriales > Nakamurellaceae > Nakamurella > Nakamurella lactea_B. The sequence continues at coordinate 4,111 of JBIQML010000196.1, forward strand.
CCGCCTACCCCGATCTGGAGGCTCTGCTCGGCGGGTCGGTGCCAACCCGAGCGGAGGAGTGCAGCGCCGCCGCCGAGCAGATGACCTCGGACCTGCAGGCCAGCATCACCCGGCTGGACAAGGAGATCGGCGGCTACACCCAGAGCATGTACCAGTACATGACCGAGGTGCGGCGCCGCTGGCCGGAGGCGACCACCGAGATGGACGTCTCGGTGGCCGCGCGCGCGGACTTCCGGGCCTTCCACGATCGGGTCGCCCGCGACGACCTGCCCCAGTTCGAGGCGGACTTCAAGCGCCTGCTGAACACCGAGACCATCCGGGAGCTCGCCGCCTTCCACACCTGGCTCAAACGGCAGGCGGAGGAGATCGGCGGTCGGGTGGATCGCATCAACGAGGCACTGGGCGCCATCGACTACAGCCCGGGCCACTACATCACGCTGGTCAAGGAGACGACTGTCAACCAGGAGGTGCGCGACTTTCGCGGCGATCTCCGCCGCGCGACCACGGATGTGCTCGGACCCGACAGCGAGCAGGACGCCGACCACTACACCGAGCAGAGGTTCGCCGACGTGCAGCGGATCATCGAGCGGTTCCGGGGCCGGGAGACGCACGCCGACTCCGATCGCGCGTGGACCCGCCGAGTCACTGACGTGCGCAACTGGTTCTCCTTCGCGGCATCCGAGCGGGACCGGCAGACCGACACCGAGCGAGAGCACTACCGTGACTCGGACGGCAAGTCCGGTGGGCAGAAGGAGAAGCTCGCTTACACCATCCTCGCCGCGTCGCTGGCCTACCAATTCGGCCTGGAATGGGGCGCGACGCGGTCGCGGGACTTCCGGTTCGCCGTCATCGACGAGGCGTTCGGCCGCGGATCCGACGCGTCCACCCGCTACGCGCTGGAGCTGTTCGGCAAACTGGGCCTGCAACTGTTGATAGTCACACCGCTGCAGAAGGTGCACATCATCGAGCCGTACGTGAAGGCGATCGGGTTCGTGGATAACCCGGAGGGCAAGTACTCCCGACTGCAGACCCTGACCATCGAGGAGTTCCGCCAGCGGCGGGCCGGGCAGCAGGAGTGACGAACCGCTGGAGCACGCCGGCAGACGTGCGAGACCGGGTGCGACGTCGCTGGAACGACGGGACACTCCTGCGGTGCTACGCAGCCGGCGAGCCGTTCCCCACGATCGACGTGCCGCTGCGCGGACCGCGGCCCTCGGAGATCGGTGACGACCTGTCGGCGGTGCAGCGCTGGATCGGTGACCTCGAGGCCGGTGGGCGCCGGGGTGGTCGTTACGACATCGTCTACGCGGCCGTCGGCGGCCGCTCGATCGGACGCAACCAGATCCCGGCCCGCGCGATCCTGTCGAGCTATCCGCAGGCGTGGGCGCTGCTGGATTGCGGCGGTGACGTGCGCCGCTTCGACGACATCATCCGATGCGTGACGGCCGAACCTGGTGTGCGCGACTGGGTGACCGCGCAGCCGATCAAGGCGCTGGGAATCGACGCCCCATGGCCGGTGCTGCTCTCCGCCTACCGGTGGCTGGACGACCATCGCGGCTCGGGCCGGTATCTTCGCCAGATCGACGCGGCCGGCGTGGACACCAAGTTCGTGGAGGCGCACCGCGGGGTGCTGGCCGAGTGGTTGGGCGTGCCATCGCATTCGGGCGGGTTCCTTCACGGGCTGGGGCTCGCGACCAAGCCGGAGATGCTTCGGCTGCGCGCCGACCCGGGACTATTCGGGGCGCTGCCGTTCACCGACATCACCGCCCCGGTCGACGAACTGCGCACGCTGGCCGTGTCGCCCCGGATGGCGGTGATCGTGGAGAACGAAATCACCTTCCTCAGCATACCGCTGCCGTCTGGCGGAATCGTGCTGTGGGGCAAGGGATTCGAAGTCGATCGGGCCGGGTCGCTGCCGTGGCTGCAACGCGCAGACGTGCACTACTGGGGCGACTTGGACACGCACGGCTTCGCCATCTTGAACAGGCTACGCAGCTGGCTGCCGCAGGCCCGATCCTTCCTGATGGACCGCGAGACGCTGCTCGCCCACCGGCAGCGCTGGGTCCGCGAGGGAACGCCGACCAGGGCGCGGCTGGATCGACTCACGCCATCGGAGTCCGGCGTGTATGACGACCTCGTCACCGATCGGCTCGGCGAACGCATCCGGCTGGAGCAGGAGCGCATCGACTGGGCCTGGGCGATGGCGCGACTCCCGCCCGGGGTGAGTGCGTCCGAGCTGCGGAGGGACTGAGTCAAGTACCGCCCTTGGCGACCTCCAGACGGCGCGTCAGGAACCGGCGCTCCGCGTCGCTGGGCGCGAGATCCAGGGCGGCGCGGTAGCTCTCCGCCGCGTCGTCGTGGCGGCCCAGCCGGCGCAACAGGTCCGCCCGGGTGGCGGGCAGCAGGTAGTAGCCATCCAGCGCGCCGCCCGCCTCGAGGGGATCCAGCAGGTCCAGCCCGGCCTGCGGACCGTCGGCCATCGCGACAGCGACGGCCAGGTTCAGCTCCACCACCGGTGACGGGCTCACCGAGGCGAGCAGCCGGTACAGCCGGACGATCTCCGGCCAGCCGGTGTCCGGCGCGGTGGCGGCCACCGCGTGCTGGGCGGCGATGGCGGCCTGCAACTGGTACGGTCCGACCCGACCGTGCCGCAGCGCCCGGTCGAGAACACGCTGCGCGCGGGAGATCTCATCGCGGTCCCACCGGGTGCGGTCCTGCTGATCGAGCGTCACCAGGTCGCCGGCGGCATCGAGCCGGGCGTGCCGGCGGGAGTGCTGGAACAGCAGAAGCGCCAGCAGCCCGGCGGTCTCCGGCTGGTCCGGCATCGATGCCGCCAGCAGCCCGGCGAGCCGTATCGCCTCCGCGCACAGCCGCTCGGCACGGTCGTCCGCATCGGCGCGGTAGCCCTGGTTGAACTGCAGGTACAGCACGGCCAGCACGCCCGCGGTGCGTTCGGCCCGCAGCGGCGGCGGAGGCACCCGGAACGGGATGCCGGCGTGCCGGATCTTCTGCTTGGCTCGGGTGAGCCTCTTGGCCATGGTGGCCTCGGGAACCAGGAAGGCTCGGGCGATCTCCTCGACCGTGAGACCGCCCAGGGTTCGCAGCGTCAGCGCGACCCTGGCCGGCATCGGCAGCGCCGGGTGGCAGCAGGTGAAGATCAGGCCCAGCCGGTCGTCGGCCGGTTCCGGGGGCTGCTGCTCCCGACCCGCTGTCGTCCGGTCCAGCGCGGCGATCTCGCGCAGCTTCGCGGAGCCGACGGCGGCGCGGCGCAGCCGGTCCAGGGCACGGTGGTGGGCGGTCGTGGTCAGCCACGCGCCGGGACGGGCGGGGATCCCCTCCGACGGCCAGGATCGCAGCGCGCTGACGAACGCGTCCTGCGCGCACTCCTCGGCCAGGTCCCAGTCGCCGGTGACGCGGATGAGCGTCGCGACGATCCTGCCCCAGTCATCCCGGAACGCCGCCTCCAGCGCCGCGTCGACCTGACTGCTCATTCCTGCCAGAACGGCCTGATCTCGAGCGCGCCGATGGCGGCGACCGGATGCTTGCTCGCGACCTCGATCGCCTCGTCCAGGTCCGCGCAGTCCAGCACGTCGAAGCCGCCGATCTGCTCCTTGGTCTCCGCGAAGGGCCCGTCGGTGACCAGCAGCTGGCCGTC
>JBIQML010000197.1:0-7748 GCA_044463405.1 Nakamurella lactea
GTCGGTCTCGCCGTGCCGGATGGCGCTGTCCCGCTGCACCCGCTTGTTGTAGCCGGTGGCCAGGATCTCCTCGTCCACCACCAGCGCGGCACCGATGGGGATGCCGCCCTCGGAGCGGCTGGTGCGGGCGGCGGCGACGGCGGCGTCCAGGAACGCCCGGTCGGTGTCGGTCAGGATGCTCATCGGCTCTCCACTGGGTCGGCGGTGCGGGTGCGGACGCTCATCACGTCCTCCGGTAGGGCTGCAGGTACGCGCCGGGGTAGCGCAGGTTCCGGCCGGACAGCGCCAGCGCGCCGATCACCACCAGGTACGGCAGCGCGATCATCACCTCGCGCGGCACGGACGCGAATTGCGGGGTGATCACCAGTTGCAACTGCAGCGCGTCCACCACGGCGAACAGCAGGCCGCCCAGCACGGCCGGCAGCACCCGCCAGCGCGCGAAGATCACCAGCGCGATGCACACCCAGCCACGGCCGTTGGTGATGTTCAGCGTGAACGAGCCCAGCATGGCCAGCGACAGGAACGCCCCGCCGATCGCCATCAGCGCCCCGCCGATGGCCAGCGCCCCGTACCGGGTGCGGGCCACGCTGATGCCGGCGGCGTCGGCGGCCTCCGGGTTCTCCCCCACGGCCCGCAGCCGGAGGCCGAATCCGGTGGCGCGCAGCGCGTACCACACCGCCGGCACCACGATCAGGAACGCCAGGTAGGTCAGCAGGTACTGGCTGGCCACCGGCACGTCGGGCAGCAGCTGGCCGAACTTGGGGATCTGCGGGAGCTGGCCGCCGCCGTAGCGCAGCCGGCTGGAGAAGTCGCAGGCGGCGATCAGCAACAGCGTGGTGCCGATGCCGGCCACGTGCTGGTTCACCCCGAGGGTGACGGTCAACAGGCCCATCAGCAGGCCGGCGAGCACGCCGACCACGATGGCCACCAGCAGTCCCCACCAGGGGGAGCCGAGCAGTTCCGCGCCCAGGAATCCGGTGAAGGCGCCGGCGTACATGGTGCCTTCGATGCCCAGGTTCAGGATCCCGGCCCGCTCGGTGATCACCTCGCCCAGCGCGCCCAGGATCAGCGGGGTGGCGGTGGTGAGCATGGCGGTCAGCAGCGCCAGGTAGGCGATCGTCATGGCGCGCCTCCGGACGGAAGGGCGGTGACGGAGCCCTCCGCGGCGGCCGGATCGCCGGCGGCGCGCGGCTTCTCGGCCGAGCCGGTGGCACCCGTGTCCGGGCCCCGCGGTCCGGCGCGTCGCCAGGACACCCTGTACCGGCGCAGCACCAGCAGGGACACCACGGTGAGCATCAGCAGCGAGGAGACGATGTCGCCCATCTGCGGGGGCAGTTGCAGCACCAGCGAGGCGTTCTGCGCGCCGACGGTGATGTCGCCCAGCAGCAGCGCGACCAGCACCACCCCACCCGCGGTCAGCGCTCCGAGGGTGGCGACCACGATGCCGGTGTAGCCGTAGCTGGAGGACACCTCCTGGGACAGCTTGTGCCCCACGCCGAGCACCTGGTCGGCGCCGCCCAGGCCGGCGATCGCCCCGGACACCAGGGCGGCGCGCAGCAGCATCCGGCGCACGCCGACCCCGGAGAACCGGGCGGCGTCGGGCGATAGCCCGACGGCGCGCATCCGCAGGCCGGTCGCGGTGCGCGACATCACGATCCAGATCGCGATGGCCAGCAGCGCGGCGATCACGATGCCCAGGTGCACCCGGGATCCCGGGATCGCCATCGGCATCCGGTATCCCGGTCCCAGCGAGTCGGAGACCGGGAACCCGTTGCTGCCGCGCCACGGACCGTTCAGCAGCCCCTGCACCACCAGCAGCGCGACTGGGTTCAGCAGCAGGGTGGTGACGACCTCGTCGATGCCGAAGCGCACCCTCAGCAGTGCGGGCACCAGCGACCACACGACGCCGGCCAGCGCGCCCACCAGCAGGGCCAGCGGGATGGCCACCGGGGCGGGAAGGTCCGGCAGGTACAGGCCCGTCGCGGTGGCGCCGATCGCGCCGGCCAGGAACTGGCCCTCGGCGCCGATGTTCCAGTACCCGGACCGGAACGCCACCGCCACCGCCAGCCCGGTGAACAGGATGGGGATCGCGGCCAGCACCACCTCGGTGATCGACGCGGTGCCGGTGAGCGGGGTCAGCACGTACCGCTGGTAGGCGGCCTGCGGATTCGCCCCGGCACCCCGGATCGGGCCGGCGGTGAGCAGGTAGACGATCAGCACCGCGACGATCACCAGCAGCGGGGCCAGCCAGCGCGGCTCCCGGCCGCGGAGCACCAGGCGAAGGCTCACGGGCGTCGCCCCCGCGTGCCGGCCGGCCGCGTCCGGCGGGCGCCCGGGAGTCTCATGCCACCGCCTCGGTCTGGCCGGCCATCAGCAGGCCGAGCCGCTCCGGATCGGCGTCCCCGGCGGGGATGTCGCCCACCAGCGCGCCCTCGTAGATCACCACGATCCGGTCGGCCAGGGCCAGCAGCTCCTCCAGGTCCTCGCTGACCAGCAGCACCCCGGCACCGGCGGCCCGGCGGGCCAGCAGCTGGGTGTGCACGAACTCGGTGGCACCCACGTCCAGCCCGCGGGTCGGCTGGGATGCCACCAGGGCCACCGGGTCCCGGGCCAGGGTGCGGGCCAGCAGCACCTTCTGCATGTTGCCGCCGGACAGCGTGCCGATCGGGTCGTCCGGGGCGGCGCGGATGGAGAACTGCTCGATCAGGTGCTCCGCGTGTGCCCGGATGGCCTTGCGGTCCAGCAGCAGGCCGCGGCGGAATCGCGGCAGGTCCTCCAGCACCAGGTTCTGCGCGACGGACAGCTTCGCCACCACGCAGCCGTGCCGGTCCTCGGTGATGCGGCCCAGCCCGGCGGCGATCACCCGCTCCGGGTCGGCGCCGGTGATGTCCACGCCGTTCACCGTGACGGTGCCGGACGTCGGCGGCTGCAGGCCGCACAGAACCCGCACCAGTTCGGTCTGTCCGTTGCCCGATACTCCCGCCAGGCCGACGATCTCGCCGGAGCCGACGGTCAGGTCGATGCCGGCCAGCACGTCCTTGCCGCGGCCGGCCAGCCGCAGCCCCCGGATCGACAGCACCGCGCCCGCCCTGGCCGGTGCTGCGAGCCCCGTCACCGCCACGTCCCGAGCCGCCGTCGCCGCGGCATCGGCGGGTCCCGTCGTCGCGGGATCAGCCATCCCGGCGGCCGCCTCGGCCGCGGCATCCGTCACCGCCTGCAGCGGTCCCGCGTCCTGCGGTGCCGACCGGTCCGCCCGCCGCACCCCCACGGTGGGCCGGCCGACCATCATCTCGGCCAGTTGCGCCGGCGAGGCGCCCGCCGTCGGCACGGTGTCGATGATCCGGCCGCGGCGCAGCACCGACACCCGGTCGCTGATGCTGGCGACCTCGCCGAGCTTGTGCGAGATGAACAGCACCCCCATGCCCTGCGAGGTCAGCAGCCGGATGGAGGCGAACAGGGCGTCCACGTCCTGCGGCACCAGCACCGCCGTCGGCTCGTCCAGGATCAGCACCCGGCAGTCCCGGGAGAGCGCCTTGAGGATCTCCACCCGTTGCTGCTCGCCGACCGACAGCTTCTCCACCATGGCGCCCGGATCCACCCGCACGCCGAGACGGGCGGCCGCGGCCGTGACCATGGCCCGGCCCGCCCGGCGGTCCAGCCTGCCCAGACCGGCCCTGGCCAGCAGCAGGTTCTCCGTCACCGTCATCCGGCCGACCAGCGAGAAGTGCTGCGTCACCATCCCGATGCCGGCCGCCATCGCATCCGCCGGCGACCCGATCGGCACCGGCGTGCCGCCGATCTCGATCGATCCGCCGTCCGGCCGGGTCAGGCCGTACAGGATCCGCATCAGCGTGGTCTTGCCGGCGCCGTTCTCCCCCAGCAGCGCGTGCACCTCGCCGGGCATCAGCGACAGGTCGACGCCGTCGTTGACCAGCAGGTCGCCGAAGGATTTCTCGATGCCGCGCAACCGGACCAGCGGCACGGCTTCTGGTCCGCCCGATGGCGGGCGGCGATCCGATTCGCTCATTGCCCGACGGTCGTCGACCCGGCGGGTTCCTTCTCGTCGATCGGCGTGGTGAAGGAGCCGTCCATGATGGCCTGCTTCTTGGCGTTGACCTTGTCGATCAGGTCCTGCGGGATGCCGCCGGGGATGTCGGTGTTGATCGGGGCGAGTGAGGATCCGCCGTTCTTCATGAAGCTGTACTGGCCCAGGTCCTGCGAGTGCAGCTTTCCCGCCTTGTACTCCTTGATCACCTCGTCGATGGTGGGCCGCATGTTCCACACCAGCGAGGTCATCACGTTCTTCGGGGCCTCGGACTTCTGGTCGACCATCATGCCGATCACCGGCAGGTTCTTCTCCTTGGCGGCCTCGATCACACCGTCACGCTCGGCGAACAGCACGTCCGCGCCCTGCGCGACCTGGGCGAGGGCGGCCTGCTTGGCGCTGGTGGGGTCGAAGAACGAGTTGATGAAGGTGACCTTGACGGTGGCCTTGCCGTTGGTCTCGGCGACCCCCTTGATGAAGGCGTTGACGATCCGGTCGACCTCCGGGATCGGCATGGCGGCCACCACGCCGATGGTGCCGGACTTGGTCACCCCGCCGGCCAGCATGCCGGCCAGGTAGGCCGGGTCCTGCAGCCAGTTGTCGAAGGTGGAGAAGTTCGGGTCGACCGGGGGGTTGCCGGAGCCGAACGCGAACTGCACGTTCGGGTAGTTCTTGGCGACGGCGCGGACGGCGTCCTCGGAGGAGAACGCATCTCCGACCACGATGGCCGGTTTCTGGTTGGTCAGCAGGTCGGTCAGCGTCCGGGTCATCTTGTCGTCGGAATCGTTGTTGTCGGTGTGCTTGTAGACGATCTCGCCGGCATCGGCCGCGGCCTGCAGCGCCTGGTGCACGGCACCGTCCCACGGCTCCTCCAGCGGCGTGGCGAAAACGCCGTACACCAGCGGCTTCTCGGAGTTGCCGGAGGCGGCGGAACCGGACGCGGCCGATCCCGAGGCGCTGGACGCCGCGCTGCCGGAGGCGCTGGAGGCGGCGCTGCCGGACGCGCTGGAGGCGGCGCTGCCGGACGCCGAGGCACTCCCGCCGGAACCAGCCGACGAACTCGCGGACTGGTCCGCGCCGGTGTTGCCTCCGCAGGCGGCCAGCGCCAGCGCGGCGACGGCGGCCACCGAGACGGCGGCGGCTCGCTGCCAGCGGCCACCGGGGCGGTGACGGGCAACCCGGACGGAGTCTGCACGCATGGGACACGACCTTTCTCGGACCGGTGGGCGCGCCCGCCGGCGCCGCCATCCGGGGCTGATCGCCGGAAGCGCCGCGCCGACGGAACGGATGCCGCCATGCAACCCCGATCCGCCGCGTCCGCGATAGGGACAACCTGCCCATCCAGGCGCGGTCCGGGGTTGACGCAGTGTCCATTCGTGCGGGACCGTGACCGTCGTGACGGCCACCATCGAACCTCCCGGCCCGATCGACACACCGGCCTCACCGGCCTCACCGGGCGCATCGGTCTCACCGGGCGCATCGGTCACTCCGGCCGGGCCCGCCGCATCGGTCACTCCGGCCGGGCCCGCCGCACCGGTCGCTCCCGTCGGGCCCGCCGCATCGGTCACTCCCGTCGGGCCCGCCGGGGCGGCCGTCGGCCCGGCGGACCTCGCTCCTGCGTCGGACCGCCGGGGGCCGCTGAGCGTTGCCGCCCTGCTGGACCTGCCGGTGCTGCGCCGCGGCCGTCCCGAGGTTCTCGCCGGCACCGACCTGGACCGCCGCGAGGTCCGCTGGGTGCACACCAGCGAGATCTATGAGATCTCCCCGCTGCTCAAGGGTGGCGAGGTGCTGCTGACCACCGGCCTGGGCCTGGTCGGCGCGGGACCGGCGGCGCTGCGGGACTACGCCACCGAACTGGCCGAGCGTTCGGTCGCCGCACTGGTGCTGGAGTTGGGCCGCACGTTCACCAGCCCACCGGCGTCGCTGGTCGCTGCCGCGCGGGACTGCGGCCTGCCGCTGATCGCGCTGCGCGGCATCGTGCCGTTCGTGGAGATCACCGAGTCGGTGCACGCGCTGCTGCTGTCCGACGAGGTGGTCCGGCTGCGGCTGTCCGAGCAGATCGGCGCGGCGGTGACTCCGGTGTTGCTGTCCGGAGCCGGCCTGATCGCGGTGCTGCGAGTGCTCGCGGACGTGGCCGGCTGCCCGGTGCGGCTGCACGCGAACGACGGGCACCTGGTGGCCACCTCGGAGGGACCGCGCGACCCCGAGGCCGTGCCGCCGGGCGAGCCGGCGGGCGCCGCGCACGCCCCCGTCGAGCTGTTCGGCCGCCCGTGGGGTCGGCTGGTGGTGCTCGGCCCGCCCACCGGAACCCGCGCGCTGGTCGCCGAGCGGGGTGCGACGGCGGTGGCGCTGGAACTGGGCCGGGCGGGTGCCACCGGGGCGAGCGCGGGCACCGGGCGGCGCCGGGCCGGTGCCCGGCTGCTGCGGGACATCTTCGGTCGGCAGTACTCATCGGCGGACGAGCTGGTGGGCAGGGCCGCCGCGCTCGGTCTGGTGCTCCGGCCCGGCCAGCAGGCGGTGGGGATCTGCCTGGCCGTGGACAGCGGCGCCGTCGCACAACCGGGCACCGGACCCGTCGAGCCGCGCCGCTCGGCTGGCATGCCCGGCACCCCGATCGGCCCCGGCTCGCACACCACACTCGGCGCGGTCGCGGACGCCGCCGAACGGGTTCTCGGTCCGTCGCTGGTGACCGAGCTGGACGGCAGCTACCTGATCGCCGCCGGGATGGACCCGGCCGATCCCCGCGCGATGCTCGAGCGGCTCGCGGACGAGGTGGACGCCGTGCTGCCGGCGGGACGAGCCACGGCGGTGACGGGCGGCCCCGGCGTGGGCGACATCGCCTCGCTGGCGCGCTCGTTGCGCACCGCCCGGGAGGCCAGCGTGCTCGCCCGTCGCCTTCGCAGCGGGATGCGCACGCTGCTGTCCTCGGATCTGGGCGTGCACCGGCTGCTCGGCCGCTTCGCCGCCGACCCGGAGCTGGCGGCCTTCGTCGACGAGCAACTCGGCCCGCTGCTTGACCACGACGCCGCGCGCGGCCGGGAGCTGGTGCGGACGCTGGACACCCTGCTGGCGTGCGGGCTGTCCAAGGCGGCTGCGGCCAGGGCCCTGGGCATCCGCCGGCAGACGCTCTACCAGCGGCTGGACACGATCTCGACGCTGCTCGGTGGCCTGGATCTCGCGTCCAGGGAGCGCCGGACGGCGATCGACCTGGCGCTGGTGGGTTGGCGGCTGCGGGCCGCGGCGGTGCCCGGCGACCGGGCCGGCAGTTGAACGGAGCCCGAGGCGCGGCCCGGCACGCCGAAGCCGCCACCCGCCACGGCCACGGCCACGGCGACGCCCGCATCAGGATCCGGTGCGGAAATATCCGCTGAGCGGACAACTCCGCACCGGATCACCGTCCCAGCACCGGATCGCCGTCGAACGCCACCGCGCCACCGAGCACGGCCACACCGGCACCGAGCACGGACGGGCCGGCACCGAGCACGGCCACACCGGCACCGAGCGCGGCCGGGCCGGCACCGAGCACGGCCGGGCCGGTAGTCGACTGGAGCCCAAGGCGCAGACCGGCACACCGAAGCCGCCACCCGCCACGACCCCCGGCACCGACGCCCGCCTCAGGATCCGGTGCGGAAATATCCGCTGAGCGGACAATTCCGCACCGAATCACCGTCCCAGCACCGGATCGCCGCCGAACGCCACCGCG
>JBIQML010000198.1:0-7693 GCA_044463405.1 Nakamurella lactea
CCCAGGTCGGCGCGGGAATGTGCGCCAAGTCACTCACCCGTGATAAAAGTCAGGTGACATACGACATCGTTTGGCGAGCCCAGCGAAGCGACAGAAAGTCCACGGTAGGGGCATCCCCAGCCGCCACACGTCAACGGCCCCGGAGCTAGCCCGGGGTCGTTGACGTACAAGTGCTAATCAGCCGAGATCGACGCAGATTTCGCACTTCCTATATCCACCAGTGCCCGACAACCGATTCCGCGGCGGGATCTGCTTTCCCGACCAACAGTCATCGTGGTCGTGGTACACATCCGGATCCGATGGATTGGACGAGTGGTACGGCGAAACCTTCGCCATGCCTCCTCCTACCTTTGATAGGCGCCCGACGCGCCCGGTTGACGCGACAGTAAATCGAACCTGCCCACGATGTATCCCGATCGCCCAAAAATACCCAGTATTGAGTACTGCCTCGCGCTGACCATTCGACGTGAACCGCTTCCGCCAGTACGACAACACTTGGTTCTCACGTTGGCTCGGTATCAGTTCGCACGCAGCCACCAAGCGGACGCCATTTGCCAGCTTGGAGAGCTATGCGCCGAGTCATGACCGCACTCTTAGCTGCAGCGGTAGTCGGACTCGCGGGACCAGCGAGGTCTCGGCTGTGTGGACAATGACGGTGACTGTCACGGCCGAGCCGCAGCCCGATGTTCAGCCGAGCGCACAGTCGGGCTCGCAGGAATCAAGTATCTGCCTCGGCGGCCTCCTTTCGATCGACCCGGTCGCGGATGTAAAGGTGCAAGGTGACGTCAAAATACTCATGCTGACCATCGAATCCTGCATGACGCTCGATGGCGCGTGACCGCCGTCGCAGTCGTTCACCAAGCTGATTACCCGCGTTCCGTGCGGCGGCGGGCAGGTCCCCCGAGCCGCTCGGTCACATCGGTGACGACCCGCTGAACCATGCCGTATGGCTCTCGATCCACGCCGCGGCCATCCCAGTCGGCCGGCACCCGGTCGCGGCCCTGGTCGGCCCCTGCTACGACACGCCCGGGCTGGCACGGTGGCTTGGCATCAGCGCGCGGGCGATCGCCCAGCGGGCCAAGAGGCAGGCGCTGCTGGCGTGCCGCACGGAATCCGGGTCCTGGCGCTACCCTGCGCTGCAGTTCGACGAGCGAGGCAACACACTTCCGCACCTGCCTGAGCTGCTCCGGCTGCTGGCGGGCCCCGGCGACGAGGGGCGCTGGCGCGCCGCACTGTGGCTGGCCGCGCCCGCACCGTATCTTCCGCACGGCACCTCCGCGGCATCCTGGCTGCAACACGGCGGCGACCCGAGCCCCGTGCTGGCCGCCGCAAAGGCCGACACCGCCCGCGGGAGCCAGTAGCCACCGACAGGCACCGTTCCAACGCCTGGCTCCTCTCCGAACCGCGGGCGCTGCGCTCGGATCTTCGAGGTGGCGTTGGTGTCCGAGCGCGCTCACTTGCGGCGTAGCGGCGATGAAGTCGGTGATCGTGGCGCGCACGATTGACGGAGGTTGGACCCCCATTGAGCGCTACCCAGAACCGGCGGCACAGACGGGGGAGAGCCCAGATCGCCTTGGCAGGCCGGCGCCATTGCACGCCGGGTAGTGCAGAGGCACACTTAGCCTGTATCGTTCGTAAAAGTAGCGATAAGGACAGGATAATGAGCAAATCGTCGGCGCCGGCACTTTCCGGAGTGCTCCGCAGCCAACTACAGGGCAGGCTGCTCGCGGAAGTGTTCCTCGGCAACGACGAACTCGGCATCTCCGACCTGGCAAGGTTACTGGACGCCCCGGTGGCCACCGTGCGCCGAGAAGCCGACCGGCTGGTCAAAGCCGGCGTGCTCGCCGACAGGTCGCAAGGCCGCAACCGGATGGTGCGGGCAAACCGGGACTCACTCGCACACGGCCCCCTGCGAGAACTCATCCTCGTCACCTTCGGGCCAACCCACGTCATCGCCGACGAGTTCCAGCAAGTCGACGGAATCGGGAGGCTCTTCATCTACGGCTCCTGGGCGGCGCGCTACTTAGGCGAACAGGGACCCGAGCCCGGCGACGTCGACGTCCTCATCGTCGGTTCACCCGACAGGGACGAAGTCTTCGACGCCTCCGTCAGGGCCGAAAAGCGCCTACACCGCGAAGTGAACACCACGATCGTAAGCCTGGACAGGTGGTCTAAAGCGGAAGATCCGTTCCTGCGGGAGATCCAGCGCCGACCGCTCATCCCCATCATCCAAGGAGAGGTCGAACGGTGACCTGGGAGCAGGGCCGGGACGCTGTCGAGAGCATGCTCGCCCGCGGCCATTTAGAACGCGTACCAGCCAACCCCGACGACGCCCGGTACCTTCTCGCGCGGGCAGCCATCCATCTGGAGTCCGCAGCCCGTATGGCCGACAGTGACCCGGAGATCGCCTACGACGCCCTCTACGCCGCCGCCCGCAAGGCCCTCACCCCGGTACTACGACAGCAGGGCCTTCGCCCCACGAGAGCCGGCGGGCACGAGGTGGTCATCGACGCCGCCTTCGCCCAGCTCGACCCACCAGCCGGACCGACGCTACGCCCTTACCGAAGACTGAAACGCACCCGCGGCGGCGGCGACTACGAAGCTGAAGAAGGTGCACTGCACCCGGACGACGTGCGGGCCGACCTGCCCGTGGCTCGCAAAATCGTCGACATCGCGACCAAAGTCGTGCCCCACATGCCAGTCTTCACCCCCAGTCGCCCGGGCCGGTGAACACCGTAGCGGCGCGTTGCAGGGTCCCTGCCGGCGATTCGACCAAGCACCCTGTCGACTCTGCGGGGCCTGCACGGATGCACGTCGCGAAGAAATCGCGAAGTGCTCGCCACCATCACGGCGGCGGCCCCAAGAAAGCACACGGCCGTGCTTTGTTGTTCAAGACCTCCGCGAAGCCGTTCCAAGATCGCAACCGGGCTATCCGAGAAATTGCCGCAGGTCCGGATTCCGCAAGTCTATTTACCCCTGGTGAGAGCTAATGTCCCTATCCCCCGGCCGCGGCAACGACCCGCGCACAGCCCGCGGCGCGTAGCGTGTGTCGAGGAGGGCCGCATGGCGACGATCGAGATTGCGGTGCCGGATGGCATGACGGCCGACGACGTGCGCCGCCTGATCGGCCAAATCGCGGCCAGCCGCGCCGCGGCCGCGCGGGTCGCGGCCGTCCTGGCGGGTTCGGCGAGCCCGCCGGGTCCGGGTGTCGCGGCGCAACTCGCCGCCGTCGAGGCCCTGTGGCGCCACATCGAGGCCGATTACGGCACATACACGGCGCGCGACATTGCCACGCTCCGCGGGGCCGACCCGGACCGCCGGTCGGTCGCGTCGAGACTCGCCAAGAAGTATCGGCTCATCGCCGTCGTCCGCGGCCGGTCCAAGCGCTACCCCAGCTTCGAGTTCAAAGGCGGGGCGCCGCACCCGCACTGGCTCCCGATCGTCACACCGCTGACGGCCGCCGGGTGGGACGACGCCGACATCCTGCTGTGGCTCGTCTCACCGCATCCCGGCCTCGGCGGGCGTGAACCCGCCGAGCTGATCGACACCGCAAAAGCTCGGCTCGTCGCCGATCTGGCCGCCAGCGACGCCCGCGGCACGTGGTGATGCCACCCGGCACGGTCGGCCCGCCGCGGCGGCAACGGCCACCCAGGTGAGAGGCGTGAAATGTGAACCGTCGGCCGCCGAACGTTCCCGGCATGTCAGCCGTGAAATGAGCGCCGCGGATCGTGGGGGCGCCGGGATTCGAAGGTTCCCGTCGGGGGTGGTCGGTTCACGAGGCGGGGTACCGTCCGAGTATTCGTAGCGTGTCCTGCCCGGCGATCCGGTCGTCGTCGGCGAGGGCGAGCCAGGCCGGGTGGGCCGGATCGGCCAATTCCCGCGCCAGATGCGCAATCCGGTTGCGGTCACTGCCGTGCAGCCGCCTGATCTCGGCGGCATGGTCGTGGATGCACGCGGCCAGGACCGCGGCGTCTTGCAGGTGGCGGTCGGCGTCCCGGTTGTCGACCAGGTGGGCGGCGCCTTTCAAGACGAGCGCGCCGAGTTCGTCCGGGACGCTGAATCCGACCTTCGACGCGTCGCCTGCGATCTCGTAGATCATCGTGCGCTTCAACGCTTGAGTTCCGCCGTCAACCGGGAACATGGGGCGACCTTGCAGCCGTTGCGCGGCGCGCGGCGCGACATGATCGGCGACCATGACGTCGATCTTCTGCGTGCCTTCGGCGTGCCGGCGCACGTACCGGTAGTGCGGCGCAGCCCTGCTCCTGGGGTCGCACGGTTCGCGAAGCTCGTAGCCCAACCTGGTGATCGACCGATGCGCATCACGGGCGATATCCGGGTCGACCTCGACGTGCAACAGGACGTCGAGATCATCGGTCGGCCGCACGATCCCAATGTCGTGGCCGAGCGCATGGAGTTGGACCATGGCGCCGCCGATCAAAGTCCACCGTGTTGCCGGAAGCACCCGGGCGAGTTCGAACGCACACGGCCACGGGCTGGCCCAGCCGCCGGCCGGAGCCGCCAGGGACACCGTTCGCCTGCCGGTCGTCATCGCAGGCCCGCCAGCCGGCTGGCGATCAGAGCCAGGCCGGCGGCGCGCTCCCGCACATCGAGGCTTGCCGCCAGGTCAACGGCGACCGTGACCAGATCGGCGACGCGCCCGCCGGGCGCAGGCTCTGCCAGGCGAAGCGTCACGTTGCCGCCCGGGTCCGGGGTGAGGAAAAACCGGTCGATGAGCTGCGCCGCGCCGTCCGTGTCGGTGTAGCCGTCCACTTGCTGCCGGGCGGAAGCGGCAAGGCCCAGCGCCGCCGCAACCGCGGTGTCCGCGTCAACCGCAGAACCGGCCGTGAGCACCACCAGGTCCCGAATCTCGGCCAGGAACGATCCGGATGCGCGGTAGGTCGCGGACTCGCCGCGCCGCGCCGCGGCCTGCACCAGCTCGGCCGCGGACATGTCGCGCATCTTCGCCTTGAGCCTGGACCGCTGAGATGCGCCCAGCCGCTCCGTCGTTCCGCTACGGAGCAGATCCAGCGACGCATGCACGGTTTCCGCCGACCACGGCCGGCCCCGCGCCGCCCCCTGCAGACGGTGGCGATGCACCGAGCCGGCATCCACCAACACCGTCCTGCCGACCACACCCGCGCGCGCGAGACGCCGCGCGGCGACCATCCGTTGGACCTGGCGTGCACTGACGCCGAGCACGGCCGCGGCATCCGCCGTCGTCATCCATGCGTCATCGATCGCCATACAACAAATAGTCGCAGCCGCGACCCATTACGTCAACATATCCTTTCTCGTGCCGACAGCCGAGGATGCGGCGGGAAGCGGACCACTCCGCAGACAAGCATCGCTTCGGCGCGTCTTCTCAGATCTCCGTCACATTTGGGTCAGACTGAGATGTCGCCCTTTTTGAGAAGAACAGGAGGCGGTGACGTGAATGTCCATAAACGTGACGCTCAACCGCGTCGCCACGCCTATCGATCGCGGAGTATTTGAGGCACTCTTCGAGCAGTCAGTCGTGAGCGATTACGCCCGCGTCAAAGATGCGCTCCGGTCTGGGTCCATGTCCTTTGCGGCGCTGGTCGAGATGGCCCGCAAGGCTGAAATCCCCTACCCGCTGTTTTTCGCATCCCGGGATGTCGTGGACGAGCAGTTGCGCATCAAGAGAAAGCGGCTCCTTGAGGGGTTCAGCGCCAAGCGGGAGTTCGCCATGAACTCCCGGAACCGAGTCGAACTCCACCAGGTCGAGCTGCTCGTCAAAAACCTCCAGTTCAAGCAGCACTACCTCAGGAAGGACAAGACGCTCGGTAAAAACGCCATCGTCGGCCTTCTGAAGAAGCCGGGCGTATCGGTCGAGGAAGACGCCGCCAAGCTGATGGCGGCTTTGAAGCTGTTGCCGATGGAGCTGAGCGGTACCAGGGACAAGGAGGGTGCGCTGGCTCTTCTCGTGGACAAGCTCGAGGCGCAAAACGTCCTCGTGGCGCAGAGCGCCAAGGACTACATGCCGCAGCAGATGCCGAAGGGCGCCATTTTCAGCGGCATGACGGTGAAGGACAACAAGGTGCCCTTCATCTTCATTGCCAGTGGCGACGAGGGTGAGAAGTTCGAGCCCGCGGGCCGACGTGTCTTCACCTTGACGCTTCTTGCTGTGCTGGTCGCAAGGGGCAAGTTCGCAACGGTGACCTACAACGGCCACACCACGGACGCGACCTCCAGGCGCGAATATGAACTGACCGCGGAGATCCTCATGCCCGCCGCCGACTTCCATCGCACCGACCTCACCGACCTCGAAGCGATACGAGCAGCGTCGGATCTCTACAAGGTGACACCCAGCGCCGTCGTCATGCGAGCGCAGCGCCTCAAGCTACTGACCGGGGAGGAGGCGAAAGCCAACCTTGGCGCGCTGAAGGATGCCTACGAGAAGGCGGAAAAGACGCCGCGCCGCAGCATGCTGCCCATGAACGCCTTGAGGAAGTACAACGGACTGGAGTGCTCGCGGCGGATGCTCGCCCTGTACGACTCCAAGGGCATCTCGACCAAGGACTTCTGCCGCGTCATGTTCTCGAACACCTACCGCAGCGAGTGGGCGATCAACAACTTCCGAGCGGCAGTCGCATGAGCACGACGAAATACCTCGTCGACAACAACGCCCTCGGCACCCTCGGGAACGACAGGCGCGAGTCAAGCTTCTTCCGAGAGCACTGCCGGGTGCCCGCCGAGGTCGCCTACGAGGCGCGCCACGTCGCCTACGCGAAGACTCTGGAGCCCTTCACGATCGAGATGACGCCCGACATGCTGAAGAAGTTGGTGGACGTCATGAAAACGGTGCCCGCGGGATCCACCAAGCTCATCGACCTCTACGACAACAAGGGCGCCGCCGACCCCATCCTCGTGGCCATGGCACTCGTGCTCAACGACCCGATCCAGCCGAGCCTGTTCCGCGACGATTGGGTGATCGTCACGAACGACAAGGAAGTCACGGCGAAAGCTGAGGAGTTTTCCATCGGCACCCTCACCCCCAAGGAGCTTGCCGACGCCATCGACGCCGCACCAGCGGCCGCCCGCAAATCGCAACCCTCGACGCGCCCCACATCGAGCGCAGCTTCTATCAAAAACTGACCGAATTCAGCGAGGACGGGACTGCTGCACGGATAGGTGACAGGTTCTTCATGCGGCCTGGGTGGCCGGTGTGGTCATGATTGTCTCGTATTCGACGGGGGTCAAGCGGCCGAGTCGGGCTTGGCGTCTGCGGCGGTGGTAGGTGCGTTCGATCCAGGCAACGATCGCGAGGCGAAGCTGGTCTCGTGTCTGCCAGGTGCGCCGGTTGAGCACGTTTTTCTGCAGCAGCGCGAAGAATGATTCCATGGCGGCGTTGTCCCCGGCGGCGCCGACCCGCCCCATGGAACCGACGAGGCCGTGAGATCGCAAGGCCCGCAAGTATTTTCGCGAACGGAATTGACGGCCCCTGTCGCGGTGCACCACGCAGCCGGCCACGTCACCGCGGCGGGCTGCGGCGCTGGTGAGCGCGGCGACGGCCAGGCGGGATTTCATGCGGGAGTCGATGGAGTAGCCCACGATCCTGCCCGAGTAGGCGTCTTTGACCGCGCACAGGTAGAGCTTGCCCTCGCCGGCTTGGATTCCAGCGGTGCGATGCTCCGTGATGTCCGTGAGCCACAGTTCATTCGGGCTTTCGGCG
>JBIQML010000199.1:0-7693 GCA_044463405.1 Nakamurella lactea
CCTCCGTCACCGCTCGCCCCGACGCCGACCGCACCCAGGTGAGCGGTCGGGTCGCCAAGCCGATCCGGGTGCTCGTCGTGGACGACGAGCGGACGCTGTCCGAACTGCTGTCCGTGGCGCTGCGCTACGAGGGCTGGGACGTGCGGGCCGCCCCGGACGGTACCTCGGCGATCACGGCCGCCCGGGACTTCAAGCCGGACCTGGCCGTGCTGGACATGACGCTGCCGGACATGGACGGCCTGGAGGTATTGCGCCGCCTGCGCTCCCAGACCGAGCGCCTGCCGGTGCTGTTCCTGACGGCCCGGGATGCCGTGGAGGACCGCATCGCCGGTTTGACGGCGGGCGGTGACGACTACGTCACCAAACCGTTCTCCATCGAGGATCTCGTGCTGCGGCTGCGGGCCCTGTTGCGCCGCTCGCACGCCGGGTTGACCGGCTCGTCCTCCACCATCACGGTCGGTGACCTGAAGCTCGACGAGGACTCCCGCGAGGTCCACCGCGGTGGCGACCTGATCCAGCTCACCGCCACCGAGTTCGAGTTGCTGCGTTTCCTGATGCGCAATCCGAAGCGGGTGCTGTCCAAGGCGCAGATCCTGGACCGGGTGTGGAACTACGACTTCGGCGGCCAGGCCAACATCGTCGAGCTGTACATCTCCTACCTGCGCAAGAAGATCGACGTCGGTCGAGCGCCGATGATCCACACCATGCGCGGCTTCGGCTACGTGCTCAAACCTGCTGTGTAGCAGCCGATCCGGCGTGGGGGGCACGCACGAACCCGGTGATCAGCCGCGGCGCCCCACCGCGAAGATCCTGCGGAACGGGAACGGCACCCCGTACGGCCGGCGCGGATAGGCCGTTGCCAGCCGCCGGGCCAGATCGGACAGGAACGGCCCGCGCTCGGCCTGCGTCAGGGCATCCAGCACCGGCCGCAGGGCGGTGCCACGGATCCAGTCCAGCACCGGATCGGATTGCTGGCCCCCCGGATCCAGGATCTGCAGATATGTGGTCTCCCACACATCCACGTGCCCGCAGCGGCGCGCCAGCAACTCTGCGTAGTCAGCAGGGTCCGCGACGGCGTTGCCATGCAGCAGCGGCTCCAATTCGGCGCGCCGCGGATGCTCGGCGACGGCGTCCGCGATCGACCGATGGGACGGTGCCGCGCCGTTGCCGGGCACCTGCATGGCGAACCATGCGCCCGCGGGAAGCTGTTCGCACCAGCGAGGAATCAAGTCCGGGTGACTCGGTACCCACTGCAGAGCCGCATTCGTGAGCACGACGTCCGGCGCGCCGGCCGAGCAGATGTCCCACTCCGCGAGATCCGCGTGGATCCACTCGACACGCCGGGAATGGTCGAGTTCCCTGGCGCGATCCAGCATGTCCGCCGAGGAATCGACCCCGATCAGCCGCGCCGACGGCCAGCGATTCGCCGCCAGCAGCGTCATCGGCCCGTTGCCGCAACCCAGATCGACCACCAGACGAGCATCGTCCGCCCAGACGCGGGACAGCAGATCCCTGAACGGCCTGGACCGATGATCGGAAAACCGCTCATACAGTGCGGGATCCCAGCTGCCCACGTCACCTCCCAGGTCTTCGCCGCACGCGGCTATGCCCACTATCGCACGACAGGTAGCACACCATCGTCACCAAAAGGCAACGGCGGTGACGGTATTTCGCAATGCCATCGTGATCAGCGATCGAAACGTCCTGTGTAGCAACGCCCCTGCGAGCCGATCACAGGCTATGACATGCCTCGCATCGTTGGCGATTCGTGCCCGGATGGGTCAAGTGCTAGGCTCGACGGCTGGCTTCATCCGACACAACGACGACGAAACGCTACTGCCTGCGGGCATCGAAACCGGGAGCATTGTGCCAGCTATCGAAGCAAGGAACATCTACAAGGTGTTCGGCCGAGGGGCCGAACGCGCCGTGCAGCGGCTGCGCAACGGCGCCACGCGCGAGGAGTTGCGCGAAGAGGGCCTCACCGCGGCCGTCATCGATGCCTCCTTCGCGGTGGAACCGGGCGAGATCTTCGTCGTCATGGGCCTGTCCGGCTCGGGCAAGTCCACCCTCATCCGGGCCGTCAACGGGCTGATGGAACCGACCTCCGGCGAGATGCTGATCGACGGCACGGACATCACCAAGGTCGACGCCAAGGAGTTACGCGCGGTCCGCCGCGACAAGATCAGCATGGTGTTCCAGCACTTCGCGCTGTTCCCGCACCGCACGGTGGGCGAGAACGCCGCGTACGGCCTGCAGGTCCAGGGCATCAACAAGGCCGATCGCACCAAGCGCGCCCACGAGGCGCTGGAGATGGTCGGCCTCGGCGGCTGGCAGGACTCCCTGCCCGGTCAGCTGTCCGGCGGAATGCGCCAGCGGGTCGGGCTGGCCAGGGCACTGGCCGCCGGCACCGACATCATGCTGATGGACGAGGCGTTCAGCGCGCTGGATCCGCTCATCCGCCGCGAGATGCAGGATCAGCTCATCGAGCTGCAGAACCAGTTGGGTAAGACGATCCTGTTCATCACGCACGATCTGAACGAGGCCATGCGCATGGGCGACCGCATCGCCATGATGCGCGACGGCCGCATCGTGCAGATCGGCACCGCCGAGCAGATTCTCAACGACCCGGCCAACGACTATGTGGCGCAGTTCGTCGCGGACGTCGACCGGAGCCGGGTGCTGACGGCCTCGTCGATCATGGAACCGCCTGCCGCCGTGCTCGGCGCCGAGCAGGGGCCCCGGGTGGCACACCGGCTGATGCGCGAGCACCAGCTCGACGAGTTGTTCGTGGTCGGGCGGGATCGCACGTTGCGTGGCGTGGTGCTGGAGTCCGACATCGCCGACGCGGTCCGGCAAGGACGCGACGCGCTGGATGGCCTGGTGCGCACGGACTTCCCCAGCGTGGCGCCGGAGACCGCCGTCGCCGACCTCTTCCTGGATGCGGCGCAGCGGGACATCCCGTTGCCGGTCGTCGCGGAGAACGGACGGCTTCTCGGCGTGATCGCCACGGTGACCCTGCTCAATGCCCTCGGCCGGGACTGCGGCGAACAGCACACGAACGGCGCCTCGACGGGTGACGCTCACGTCCCGGTCGAAGCGGCCACGACGGGTGGGACGGTGTTGTCCGCATGAGAAGCCCTGTGTCAAG
Source organism: Nakamurella lactea (assembly GCA_044463405.1). Lineage (GTDB taxonomy): Bacteria > Actinomycetota > Actinomycetes > Mycobacteriales > Nakamurellaceae > Nakamurella > Nakamurella lactea_B. Next base: position 3,149 of record JBIQML010000199.1, read on the forward strand.
CCGCCGTTTGTTGATCTTGGTTGAGGATGCGTTGGAGCGCGGCGTGTCGGGCGGGGTCGTAGGTGGCTCTGTCCTGCCAGCAGTGCCAGATGATGGTCAGCCAGGCGCGGGCGAGGATGCGCACGGCGTGGGGGTGGTCGTGTCCGCGGTCGATGGCCTTGTCGTAAAGGTGCGCGGCCCAGGGGTTGGCGTGGCGGGAGTCGGCGGCGAAGTCGCAGACGGCGTCGCGGAGTTGTTTGTCGCAGGCCCAGCGGAAGCCGACGACGTGGACCTTGCCGGACTGTCGGGTGGAGGGTGCGACGCCGGCCAGGCAGGCCAGCGATTCGGGGGTGGGAAATTTGGCGCGGCAGTCGCCGATCTCGGCGAGCAGCCGGGCGGCGCGAATCCGGCCGGAACGAGGCAGGCTGGTGAAGATCTCCTGGTCGGTGTGGGCGGCCAGTTGGGTGTCGATCTGGTTGGACAGGATGCTGATCTGTTCGACCAGGCCGGTCAGCACGGCCACGAGGCTGCGGGTGATGCCGGCGTAGGCGTCCGCGTCGTCGTCGGTGGTGCCGCGGGGAGCGGCGGTCAGGCGGGCGTGCAGTACGGCGGGGTCGGTGCGGCCGGAGTAGCCCTGTTTGGCCAGCCATGCGGCCAGTCGGGTGGGGGTGAGCCAGTCGGCCTGGGTTTGGGTGGTGAACCGGGCGAGGAAGGCCAGGCTGATCGTCGAGTCGATCTTGGAGAACAGGCCGACGGCGCCGGGCAGCACGTTGCGCAGGTGCGCGCGCAGCTGGTTGGCCATGGCGACGCGGTGGCCGACGAGGTCTTTACGGGCGCGGACGGCGCGGCGCAGCGCGATCGTGGCCGGGCTGTCGGGCACCAGCGGCCGCAGTCGGGCCCGGTCGGTGCGCAGCGTGTCGGCCAAAACGAACGCATCGAACCGGTCGTCCTTGTTGCCGGCCGAGCCGTACCGGCCGCGCAGGTTCTTGACCTGGTTCGGGGAGATCACCACCACCGTGAGCCCGGCGGCCAGCAGCGCGACGACGACCGGGCCGTCGGGGCGTTCGATAGCGACCTCGCCGCAGCCCGCGCCGGTCAGCGTGGTGATCAGTTCGCGCAGTCCGGCGGCGGAGTGCTCCACCGTGCGGCGCGCGACCTGCCGACCGCGGGCATCGACCACGGCGACGGCGTGATCATCACGGGCCCAGTCCAGCCCGCCGGTGACACCGCCGGGCGGGTCCTCGGGCAGGCGCAGGGGCTCGCCGGGTTGGTCGGGCGGGTTACTGCTGGCAGACTTCACGTCAGCCTCCTCGCTGCTAGTCCCAGTGGGGAGGCGCCCACTTGCGGTGCCGATGGTCCCCGGACGCGGCCGCCGGTTCGCTCACTGATCGGCGCTCGCAACCCTGGCGGGCGTTGGCGCTCAGCCCTGTCGACGGTCGGCACGTCCCGGGGAACCGCCCCGCCTCGCAGATCTCATGCTGGACATCAATCGTGTCAAGCGAGCAGGGCGATGACGAGGCAGCACCTCGGGCGCATCAGCGATCCATCCAAGATCACTGACACAGCGAAGGTAGACCAGTGAGCTTCCTGGACGAGGACATCATTCCGAAGATCCCGATCGGAAGCTGGTTCGCCGATCTCGTCGACTGGGTGCAGAACCACCTGCAGGCCCTACTGGACCTCATCAACACGGTGCTGCAGAGCCTGGACGACTGGCTGTCCACCGGGCTCAACGCCGTTCCGGCGCTGCTGATGGTCGTGATCCTCGCCGCGCTGGCGCTCGTGCTCCGAGGATGGCAGATGGCCGTGTTCACGATCATCGGCATGCTCATCATCCAGAGCATGCGCTACTGGAAGGACGCGATGGACACGCTGGCCCTGGTCATCGTGTCCGGCGCGATCGCGATGATCATCGCCATCCCGCTCGGCATCATGGCCGCGCGCAGCGAGGCCGCATCGAAGATCATCAAACCGATCATGGACTTCATGCAGACGCTGCCGGCGTTCGTGTACCTGCTTCCGGCGCTGTTCTTCTTCTCGGTCGGCGTCGTTCCCGGCATCATCGCGACCATCATCTTCTCCATGCCGCCTGGCGTCAGGTTGACGGAACTGGGTATCCGACAGGTGGACAGCGAGATGGTCGAGGCGGGCCAGGCTTTCGGCACGGCACCGTCCAACATCCTGACCAGGATCCAGATTCCGCTGGCGATGCCCACCATCATGGCGGGCGTCAACCAGGTCATCATGCTGGCGCTGTCGATGGTCGTGATCGCGGGTATGGTCGGCGCGGGGGGCTTGGGAGCGCCCATCTACGGCGCCATCACCCAGCTGAACGTCGGCAAGGGCTTCGCCGGCGGCCTTGCCGTGGTGATCCTGGCGATCTTCCTGGACCGGCTCAGCGCGGGTCTCGGCGACCGCTCCGCCGTCGCGAGGGCGAACAGGGCTACTGCGAAGGCTGGGAGGTGATCGGCTGGCCGACTGACTGAATGGCCCGCTATTGACACGAACATTGAAGAGGTATCGAAACTGATGAGGCGAGTGAGAATCAGAGCAGTCGCGGCCGGCGCAGCGATCGCGGTGGCCGCCAGCCTGGTCGCTGCCTGCGGCAGCGACGGCGACGCCGGCGGCGCGGGTAGCGGAACCAGTGCATCGAGCGCGGGCAGCGCGGCGTCCAGCGCATCCAGCGCCGGCAGCGCGGCGTCCAGCGGCAGCGCGGCGTCCAGCGGCAGCGCGGCGTCCAGCGGCAGTGCGGCATCGAGCGCGTCGAGCGGCAGCGCGGCATCGAGCGAATCCAGCGCCGGCAGCGCCGCATCCAGCGCAACCAGTGGCAGCGCGGGCGGCGGCGCCATCGATCTGTCCAAGGACACCAAGAAGGACATCACGATCCCGATCGCCGCCGGCTGGGACGAGGACATCGCGGTCACCAACCTGTGGAAGTACGTTCTGGAGCAGAAGGGCTACACGGTCAAGACGCCGACCCTGGACATCGCGCCGGTCTTCAAGGGCGTCGCCAGCGGCGACTACGACGTGTTCTTCGACACCTGGCTGCCGAACACCCACAAGAACTACTGGAAGCAGTTCGGCGACCAGGTGGAGGACATCCACGTCTGGTACGAGAGCGCCCCGCTGACCATCGCGGTTCCGAACTACATGAAGATCGACTCGATGGACCAGCTCGAGTCCATCGGCGACAAGGTCAACAAGACCATCATCGGCATCGACCCCGGGGCCGGCCTGACCGACGTCACGCAGAACAGCATGATGCCGGCCTACGGGCTGGACGACTGGACGCTGAAGACGTCCTCCACCTCGGCCATGCTGGCGGCGCTGAAGAAGGCCACCGACGCCAAGCAGCCGATCGTGGTCACCCTGTGGCGTCCGCACTGGGCCTACGGCGCGTACCCCATCAAGGATCTGAAGGACCCCAAGGGCGCCATGGGCAAGCCCGACGAGATCCACAGCAAGGACTTCGCCGCTGCTGACCCGGGCCTGGTGGCCGCGCTGAAGAACTTCAAGATGGACCCGGAGACCCTGACGGACCTGGAGACCGTGGTGCTCCGGCAGTACGGCGATGGCAAGTACCAGGAGGGCGTCGCCGCCTGGGCGAAGGACAACAAGGACTTCGTCGACGGCCTGCTCGGCGGCTGACCGCGCACCGGTCAGGCCCTTGACGTCACGGTGAGAGGTCCCCCGGGGATCCGCCACGCGGATTCCCGGGGGACCGTCTCATGTGTCATCTCGGGGGTGATGGCGAACCGATCTCGACAGCAATCAATGGACTCTCGATCGACACGCGAAGAGGAAAACACCACTGATGAGGCGAGTACGAATTCGCACGATCGCGACCGGTGCCGCGCTGGCGCTGGCCGCCAGCCTGGTCGCCGCGTGCGGCAGCGACAGCAATACCGCAGGATCGAGCGGTGACGGGACCAGCGCGTCGAGCGCGACGAGTGGAAGCGCTCCGAGCTCCGATTCGTCGGGCTCCGACGACGGCTCGTCCGCCCCCGCGGAGGACCCCGGAGACAAGCACGTCACCATTCCGATCGCGGCCGGCTGGGCCGAGGACATCGTCGTGACCCACTTGTGGAAGCACGTGCTGGAGGACCACGGATACACCGTCGAGACTCCGACGCTGGACATCGCGCCGATCTTCAAGGGGGTGGCGGCCGGCGACTACGACCTGTTCTTCGACGTGGCACTGCCGCACACGCACGCCGACTACTGGAAGAAGTTCGGCGAGCAGATCGACGATCTCGGCGCCTGGTACGACAAGGCGCAGAACACGCTCGTCGTTCCCGACTACATGGACATCGACAGCATCAGTGACCTGAAGTCCATCGGTGACGAGGTCGACAAGACCATCATCGGGATCGATCCCGGCGCCGGCCTGACCCACATGACGCTGACCAACATGATGCCGGCCTACGGGCTGGACAAGGCGGGCTGGACGCTGAAGACGTCGTCGACGCCGGCGATGCTGGCTGCGCTGCAGAAGGCGATCGATGACCAGAAACCGATCGTCGTGACGCTGTGGCACCCGCACTGGGCCTACAGCGCCTTCCCGAT
>JBIQML010000200.1:0-7647 GCA_044463405.1 Nakamurella lactea
GGGCAGGAGTTCGTCCAGGTCTCCCGCCACCGCGTACCCTGCGGCGCGCAGGGAGTCGATCATCTCGCGCGAACGCAGCACGATCCATTCGTGGTGCCGTCGCGGCAACCGGGCCTTCGGCGCGTTGTGCCGTTCGGCGAGGATCGACTCGGCGAGCCTGACCCGGACGAGCAGGTCGTAGTGCCGTCCGGCCCTGTTGCCCAGCACGCCGTTGAGCTGGCGCAGGAACTCCGTCTCCGCGCGGCCGAGGGAGGCATTGCCCCAGACCGCGGTGTCGTAGCGGGATGGCGACGCGCCGAGCAAGCCGGCGAACCGTTCCCACAGGGCCGTGCGGGGACCGCCGGGCTGCGGGACGGTGACGATGTGGATGCGGTCCGGTGGCAGGTCGCCGCGCCAGGTCTTCAGCACCCGGACGGGATCATGCAGGCCCCAGAACATCTCGCCGAACGGGGGCGGCGCGGCGATCCCGAGTCGGACGAGGTCGTCGACGAACCGGTCCAGAGTGACGGTGTGCGTGTGCTTGATCTGCTCCTGCCAGTCCGACGGAAGCTGACGGGCGAGGTCGCGTGCGGTGAAGACGACGTGGACCTCCGCCGGTCGCAGGGATGCGAAGGCACGTTGCACCTGCTCGGCGGTGGCACCTCCCAGCAATTCGTTGGAGAAGACCACGGTCGGGCCGTCCCAATCGCGTGCTCGGTCGGCGATGCGATCCCAGGCACGCTCCCAGACCGGGTCCCGGAATCCATGACCCCAGGTCGACTCCCGAAGGTCCATGGTAGCTGCGAAATGCTCAAACTGACGTTCGAGTGGATACAAGATGCCGTCGGCCGCGAGTTGCTGGCGGTTCTGCCACAGGATGTGCTGGAGATACGTGGTGCCCGACTTGGGCGCTCCGACGTGCACGAAGACCCGCTTCGCGGGCTTCGAGGTCGCTGTCTCGCCCATGTGGCTAGGGGCCTCCAAGTCCGACTGGCGGAACGGCCGCACGCCTGGCGTGGCGTCGGCGCTTCGCAGGTCATGCTAACTTCCGGCCGCCGGAGATTGCGTGTCGGCAGATCCGGGGCCCGACGAGACCGGCTACCGGGTAACGGATACCGGCGGGCGAACCCTGCCGTGCCAGGTTCCCGCAACGAGCGGCCCTGGATCGCCCCCGGGTGGGGACCCGCCGACCTGCGGCGACGTTGGCGAACCGCCGGGTACGACGCTGCGACATCCCGGCGGCGACCTGGGCAATGACGCGTCCCGGCAGTGGGGAGACGCTGGTAGCCTCCCATTCGCGGACGATACGGCTCGATGCGGATCAGCGGAGGCGGGCAGTGGTACCAGGGGTATCGGCGGTTGCGGGAGACCGTGCGATCGTGCCGTCGAATGCCGCTCGCCCGGAGGCAGGTATGCCGGTACCGACCGCCCCGCCCCCACCGTCGCCAGGGCTGGCTCGGACCTCCGCCTGGGTTCGAGTGCCGCATGAGCGGGCAGCCGGTGAAGCGGGCACATGGACCCCCTGACCGAGCCCGTGGCGCCACGCGCCATGAACGCGTGGTACTTCTCGTTCGAGTTCCCGCCGGAGTTCGGCGGCGGGCTGAGCACCTACATGGGTGTCATCGCCGATGCGGTCGGCCGTCGCGGGGAGGGATTCCTCGTGGTCTTCACCCTTTCTACCGCTCAATCGGGCCTGATCGCGACCCGCTACCTGCACGACAACGTGCTTCTGGTGACCCTGAATCCGCTGCGCTCCCTGGAGAACGAGAAGCTCGGCTGGTGGGTCAACATCTCCCGGATGTTCGAGCGGTTCGGCGATCTGCTGATGGCCCAGATCGAGTGCGGCCTTCTCGACATTCCGGCACCCGACTACATCGAATTCGCGGACGGATTCGGGATCGGCACCATCACCGTCCAGCAGAAGCTCTGCGGCAACTCGCGGTTCGAATCGGTGCCCATCCTGGTCAACGCCCACACGCCGACCTACATCATCGACCGTATGTCGCAGATACCGGCGTACCGATTGCCGGCCTACTGGACCGGCAAGATGGAGTTGCAGGCACTGGCGGGTGCCGACCTGGTGCTCGGGCCGTCCGAAGCGATCCTCCAGGTCGTGGACGAGGAACTTCGTCACACCGGTGCTCGGCTCGGCAACGCTGATGTGCTGCACAACCCGTACTTCGTCGACGACGTGGAACCGTCGGCACCCGAGGATCAGCCCGATCACTTCTACGTGGCGTCCAGGCTGGCGCACTGGAAGGGTCCGGAGGACGCCATTCGCGCCATGGAGATCCTCTGGTCGTCCGGTGTCGAAGTGCCCCTGCTGATCTACGGGGAGGACACGTTCTTCGAGCCGTCCGGGTCCATGTACAGCGCCTACCTGGAAAAGAAGTACAGGAGGTGGATGGATGGTGGCCTGGTCCGCCTGATGGGAAAGGTGCCGCGCGCCGAGATCCAGGAGCGCGCGAAAACCGCCTACGCGCAACTTCATCCGTCCCACTTCGACAACTTCCCGTACAGCGTCGTCGAAGCGATGAGCGAGGGGCGGGTGTGCGTTACCGGCGTCAACGGCGGCATCAAGGAGATCGCAGCCGATGGCTACGGACTGTTCTTCGCCGATGTTCAGGATCCGGAGGCCTTCGCCGCGGTCCTCAAGCGGGTCGTCGAGATGTTGCCGGAGGAGCGTGCGGAATTCGCCGAGGCGGCGCGGCAGGCGGTCCGCAGCGCCTGCGATCCCGGACAGTATCTGGTTCGGAAGGAAGCGCTGGTAGCGGATCTGAGTTGCCCGCCGGCCGAGGGCACAGATGACGGCGGTCCCACCCCGCGAGCGTTCCCGTTCCTGTCGCCACCCGCCGAGGACTGTGTGTTCCCGGCGGGCCGGCCCGGCGACGGTCCCGAACTGTCCGTGGTGATCCCCTACTTCAACATGGGAAGTTTCGTGGACGAGACGATCAGCAGCGTCACGTCGTGCACCGTCGAGAACATCGAGATCATCCTCGTCAACGACGGGAGCACCGACCCGGCGTCCGTCGAACTCCTGGAGCGCCTGCACGAGACGCACGGACTGGGCACGGACCGGTTGCGCATCCTCACCATTCCCAACGGCGGCGTCGCGAACGCGCGCAACACCGGCGTGAAGGAGGCGCGCGCGCCGCTGGTGACCCTCCTGGACGCCGACGATCAGGTCACCTCCCGGTACTACGAGAAGGCCATCCGCATTCTGCGCCGCTATGACAACGTCTCGTTCGTCGGCTCATGGATCGAGGACTACAACCAGGACGGAAGAATTCGCAACTGGGCCACCTGGAATGCGGAACCGCCGATCCAACTGCTCATGAACCAGACCAACTGCCAATCGTTGGTGTACAAGCGCGAGGCGTTTCTCCGCGATGGTCAGCACGATCCGGAGTTGCGCATGTTCCTGGACGACTGGGAGGGCGTCATCTCGCTGCTGGATGCCGGGCATCGCGGCGTGATGATCCCCGAGCCGTTGTTCCTGTATCGCATCAGGGCCGGATCCATCTTCCGGTCGCAGACCGGGCTGTGGGATCTGAACACCGAGAGGATCATCGCCAAGCACCGGAACCTGTACAACACCTGGGGAGCGGAGGTCGCGTCGTTCCTCAATGCCAACGGGCCGAACAACTTCTACCACATCGCGGGTAAGGAGAGCGCGCTGCGACGGTAGCGGCAGGATGCGGACCGACGCGACGCTCCTTTCCTTCCTGCCGTGGCTTCGCGGTCGACGGCATTCCTACAGAGAGGTTATGGACCGGATGCTTGTGGAACTGGGCAGGCACGTGGTGCGTGCCACAGATCAGCAATTCCAGACATGGCATGCCGCCGCCCAGGTGTTCACGAAGCGGTTCAGCCTGGGAAACGGCCTGTGGGTGGGGTTCGACGGCGCGCGTAGCAACAAGATGCGGGCGCGGGCGGTACTGCCCGTCGCCGGTCGGCCCTACTACCGCCTCACGCCGGTCGACATGGGAGCCAGTCGATGGCTGACCATCGAGAGCACGCTGGACATCGACAGGCTGCGGACGTTGGGCCAAGTGGTGCCGGTGCTGAATGCGGCGGCGCTGCGGACGGTGAGCCTGTTTGCCGTGCTTCGCCTGAACCTGGGAGGAGGCAAGTTCGTCGATACCAGTTCCACGCAGATCGAGCTGCGGCGGCAGCCGCGGGCGCTCTCGCTGCCGGTGAGCCTGGACGACCTGCCCAGGGACTCCCTGGCGGAGGCGCAGTCCGCGAAGCTGATCTTCTTCGTGGAAGCGCGCGACGTGGACATCGACTTCTACGGGCTGGAGGTCCTCGGCGTTCCCACGGTCGACGGCGCACCGTCCGTGGCCGCCAGCCTGCGCGCATCCGCCCTGGCTGGCGCCTCGAACATCGTGCACAGGGTTCTCGACGCCTCATCGGTGAGATCGTCCGGTCGGCTCGATGGATTCCGTGAGTTCGCGGACGGCGTGAACCTCGACGTGGACGCCGAGGACGGCCAGCGGGTGGACTTCAGGTCGAAGAAGGGTGCGCTCAGATTCGACTACGCGAATGCCAGAAGCAGTCGCTGGCGTACCTTCGAGTTCCGATTCACCGATGTCGAGGTCTCGGACTCGACGACGGCGTTGCTCGCGCTGGAGGGCCGCGCGAGCACCGATGCCTCGTGGACGAGCATCCCCGTCCTGGTCCGTCGCTATCTGCGAGATGGCTGGGAAGACTCCGACACGGTGGGCGCCCTGGACGTCGACACCGAAGAGTCCCGGTGCGCGACGATCATCGATCTGGCGCCCGTGCTCGCCGACGATCGGAAGCGGCAGACCTTCGGGTTGGTGCTCTTCGTGCCCGCCCGGTGCCGGTCCTTGCAGTTCAGCAGGTTCGAGGCGTTCGTGTACGATCGCAATACAGATTCACCAGGGACAAGCAGCGCTGCGAATACTCTTGGAACGCCCGCACTGCGCGCGGTTATCCGCAGGGCGTCTGCGACTCGCAAGAAGCTGAAGCGTCGATGAGATATCCCGCGAGGTAAATCCTTTATGTTGGTCAATCACCCGCGAAAGCTCGTTTGTATCGCCGTGCCGAAGACGGGCAGCACGTCGCTTCACTACGCGCTGCTGTCGCATCTGGGCATCAAGTTCGAGACTCGAAGCGGCGCTCCCGCCATCTATCACTTGACGGCGACGGATGCGCGCCTGATCATGGGCCCATTCAAGTTCGACGCCTACTTCTCATTCGGCGTGGTGCGCAATCCGTTCGACCGGCTGGTATCCCTATTTCACGACTTCCATGACGAACGATCAATCATCCGGGAAAATACCTTTGATGAATTCGTTCTGGGCTCGCTCGAACATCGCGTGGCAGTGGACGTACACTTCCGGCCGCAAACCTTTTTCCTGATGGACAATGGCAAGCCCGTGGTATCCAAGATCTACCGGTTCGAATCGGGCCTGGACACCATTCTCACCGAGTTGGGCGAGCGTTTCGGGTTCAGCTTCCAGCGGGTGGGCCACGCGCGGCAGACGAAGCGGGGCCGGTGGGAGGAGTACTACACCAACCCGGATGTGGTCGGTGTCGCGGAGCGCTTGTACGCCGAGGACTTCTCGGCGTTCGACTACGAGCTGCTGAGTGCGACGACCGCGACGTGAGAGGTCGCGCCAGCAGGTCCGCCGCGGCCGGCCGGGGGTCCGGCCGTTCGTCGGTGCCGGCGGGGTGCGGGTGCGTCCTCGGTGCTGGGCGAGCCGCGGGGAGGGGTCGCCCGTGTCGGCCCCGCGGATGGATCCGGACGGGGTGGGAGTCCCGTAGAGTGGCACGAGCGCCAGGCGCCCGCAGGACACCGTGGCCGCGCACGACCCGCACGCGAGTGCTGACGCGGGTGCGGATCGCTCGTTGCGTGTCAGCGTGGGGCGTGTCGTGATCGTCCGGTGCGATGGGACGCTGCACGACGACCGCGCGGACCGAGGGATGAATGGAGGGTGGTCCCGGTGCCGACGCTTGGCGCTCGGACGGGACCGGTGATGATGGCGATGCCCACGATGTCCAGCGGGCCTCCGCTCCGGGTGGTCCAACGTGTCGTCCTGCCGGACGACGCGAATCCTCACGCCATGCCGAACTACGTCGACGGTCAGGTCGTCCGCATCCCGCTGGATCAGAGTGAGCCCCGATCGGAAGCCGCGGAGGGACAGGACCGAAGCAACCGTTTCGCGTGCATCATTCCCGCCGGTGCATCCGTTTCTTTTGCGACGTATTTCAATGCCTTCCCAGCCGGCTATTGGCGCCGCTGGACCGACATCCGCGAGGTGACGCTCCGGCTCACCGTCGGTGGACCGGCCATCGTGACGGTCGTGCGCTCCACCGCCAAGGGACACTCGTGGCCGGTCGAGACCGTCCAACTGGACCAGGAGGACTCCCGCACCCTCGAATGGACGTTGTCGCTGGAACCGTTCATCGACGGCGGGTGGTACTGGTTCGACGTCACCGCGCCGCCGAGGGCTGTCGACGCTGTTGGGGGTGGTCACGGCAACGCCACGATGCGGGGCGCGCAGTGGCTGGTGCGGCCGACGGATGCGCAGCACGAATCGCCAGGGCGGCTGAGCATCGGAATCACCACCTTCAACAGGCCCGACTACTGTGTCCAGCAGCTGATTACCCTGGCGGACAATCCGGACGTCCTGAACATCATCGACAAGGTCTTCATCATCGACCAGGGCACCAAGAAGGTCGCCGATGAGGACGGGTTCGAGGCCGCCTCCACCGCCATCGGCGATCGGCTCAGGCTGATCGACCAGGCCAACCTGGGCGGGTCCGGAGGCTTCGCCCGATGCATGTACGAGGCCCTGCAGGCTGACGAGAGCCGCTACCTGCTGCTGCTGGACGACGACGTCGTCACCGAGCCGGAGAGCTTCACCCGGGCCGTTGCCTTCGCGGACTTCACCCGAGACACCACGATCGTCGGCGGGCACATGTTCAGCCTGTACGACCGGACGGTGCTGCACTCCTACGGCGAGGTCATCCACCGGCAGCGGTGGTTCTGGGGGCCGGCCCCCAAGACCTTCTACGGCCACGACTTCAAGGCGCATCCGCTGCGCCAGACGCCGTGGCTGCACCGGCGCATCGACGTGGACTACAACGGCTGGTGGATGTGCCTGATCCCGCTGGACGTGATCCGCAAGGCCGGGCTACCGCTGCCTCTGTTCATCAAGTGGGACGATGCGGAATGGGGTCTGCGGGCCAAAACGCTCGGTCTGCGCACCGTCACCCTGCCCGGTGTTGCCGTGTGGCATGTGCCCTGGCACGAGAAGGACGACACCATCGACTGGCAGGCCTACTTCCACGAGCGCAATAGGTTGCTGTCCGGACTGCTGCACTCCAGGTTCCCGCGCGGCGGCAGCCTGATCCGGGAGAGCATGCAGGCGTGCCTTCGGCACCTGGCCTGCATGCAGTACTCGGCCGCGGAGCTGGTGCTGCGAGCCGTGGAGGATCTGCTGTCCGGTCCCGAGCACCTGCATCGCGACCTCCCGACGGTGCTCGGCGAGGTCCGTGAGTTGCGCAAGCATTATCCCGACGCGCAGCACGTGAAGACGATGGACGAATTCCCCCAGGTCCACGACAAGCGACTGCCGTCCAAGCGCTCGGGATGGAACCAGCCACCGACCGGCAGGTTCGGCCTGTACAACAGGG
>JBIQML010000201.1:0-7645 GCA_044463405.1 Nakamurella lactea
ACCAGCCGGTACACCATCACCGGCTTGTCCTGCCCGATCCGGTGCGCCCGGTCCACGGCCTGCGCCTCGGTCGCCGGGTTCCACCACGGATCCAGCAGGATGCAGTAATCGGCCTCGGTCAGGTTCAGACCGACCCCGCCCGCCTTGAGGCTGATCAGGAACACCGGTGCGTCGCCGTCCTTGAACTCGGCGAGCACGGCCGACCGGTTCCGGGTGCTGCCGTCCAGGTAGCAGTACTCGATACCGGCGCTCTGCAGGCGCCGGCGGGCTCCGTCCAGGAATCGGGTGAACTGGCTGAACACCAGGACCCGGTGTCCCTCCGACGTGGCGCCGTCCAGGATCTCCATCAGCGCGTCCAGCTTCGTGGACGGCACCCCCGACTGCTCGGCGTCCACCAGCGAGACGTCCAGCGCCGCCTGCCGCAACAGCGTGAGTGACCGGAAGATCTGGAACCGGTTGTGCTCCAGGTCGCCGAGCAGACCCAGGACCTTGCGCCGCTCCCGCTGCAGGTAGCGCTGGTAGACCCGACGGTGCCCCGGCTGCAGGTCCATCTGGATCACCTGCTCGGTCTTGGGCGGCAGGTCGGCGACCACCTCCTGCTTCGTCCGGCGCATCAGCAGCGGCCGGATCCGGCTACGCAGCTGTCCGAGCCGTTCCGAGTCGCCGGAACGCTCGATGGGCACCCGGTAGTACTCGGCGAACCTCTTCGGATCCGACAGCAGGCCGGGTGCCCCGATGGAGAACATCGCCCAGAGTTCCAGCAGGTTGTTCTCCATGGGCGTCCCGGTGATCACCAGCTTGAACGGTGCCGGCAGCCGCCGGGCGCACTGGTAGCCCTTGGACTGGTGGTTCTTGATGTGCTGCGCCTCGTCCACCAGCAGGCCCGACCAGCCCAGCCGCTCGTACTGCTCGTACTCCAGACGGAACAGCGCATAGGAGGTGACGACGATGTCCGTGCCGGCGCACGCCTCGTCCAGCGGGATCCCGCGCCGGGACTCGGTTTCGGTGATCATCAGGGTGTTCAGCTCGGGGGCGAACCGCCGGGCCTCGGCCGCCCAGTTGCCCACCACACTGGTCGGCGCCACCACCAGGAACGGCGCTCCCCCGGGCTTGTCCTCCCGCGCCTTGCAGATCAGCGCCAGGGCCTGCACCGTCTTGCCCAGACCCATGTCGTCAGCCAGCACGCCGCCCAGCTGGTTGTCGTACAGGAAGGACAGCCACGTGTACCCGTCGCGCTGGTAGGGACGCAGGGTGGCCTGCAGGCCGGCGGGCAGGTCGGGCTCGGCGATGTCGCGCACCCGGGCGAGTTCCCGCACCGACCGGCTCCACTCCGCCGCCTGCTCGTCCAGGATGCCCAGCGCCTCCAGCTCCGCCCAAAAGCTCGCCTGGAACCGGTTCAGGCGCAACGAATCTTGGTCCGCGTCGGCCAGCGCCCGTGACTCCTCGATCAGCGCGCGGAGCTGCTGCAGCTCGGGCCGGTCCAGCGGGAAGTAGGTGCCGGACGGCAGGATCAGGAATTCCTGCCCGGTCGCCAGCGCACGGAACAGATCGCCGAACGGCACCTGCTGGCCGTCCACCGTGACCGAGACATGCAGGTCGAACCAGTCGGTGCCGGCCTCCGCCGAGCCGGCGAGCGTGACCACCGGCGCCTCGGCCGCCTCCCGGAAAGCGCCCGCGCCGTCCGCAATCTCGACGTCCACCTGGTCCAGCGCCTGCAGAGCGGGCAGCACCTCCCGCTCGAAGCGCAGCGCCTCCGGACCGGTCAGATCCGCGTCCGCCACCAACTCCGGTCCCAGCGGGCCCCGGCGGCGCAACCGCGCCACCGGTGCCAGCGCTCCCGTGGCGGCCTCGACCGCGGCGCGCTCGGCATCGCCGTCACGAAGCTCGGGCCGCGACCGGCCGGCCAGCGGCAGCTCGACCACCTCGTCGCCGATGGTGTACCGCCATCGCCAGGACAGGCCGATCCGGTGCTGCTCGTCGTGCGTCATGGCCAGTGTCAACCGGCCGACCGGCCGCTCCGGGATGGCGACGGACCCGTCCCGTGAGGTGATCTCCAGACGGCCGCGCAGCACGGGCAGGAAGTCCCGCAGGAACCGCTGTCGATCGTCCGCCGGGATCACGATCGGGCCGGCGGCGGCGAACAGCCGGCGGGTGCTGGCGTCCAGCGGCCTGGCGAGCCGGGCGAGGTTCAGGGTCTGCCGCCGGTCTCCGGAGAACCACGCCACGCCGTGCGCCGGGTCGCCCAGCAGCGTCGCGCCGTCGAGCGCCTGCGCACCGGCGGACACCGTCGGGGCCAGCGACCAGGCGCCGCCGACGTCCGAGAGGTCCAGGCCGGCGGTGGCCGGATCGTCCGTCACCGCCACCTGCGTGCCCTCCGGTGAGCTGATCAGCGGCAACCCGGCCTCGGGTGCCTCGGCGAGCACGTCCCAGATCCGCCCGCTGGGAAAGGTGCCCAGCTCGATGCCGGCGGCGCCTGCGGCGTGGTAGTGACCGCGGCCGTCGGCGATGTGCAGCGCGTGGATCTCCCGGAGCAGCCGGACGGGGGCCAGCGGAAATCGCTGATATCCGTAGCCGTGCATGTAGGTGACGTCGTTCCACGACACGCCGGTGCGCACCCACCGGCCGCGCTCGTTGCAGCGAACCGGCCGCAGGGACAGCGTCGTCCGCCCGGTGCCGTCGTGACGGGGTTCGATGAGCAGGCCGATCGACGCCTCGGACGCGATGCGGATCGACTCCTCGAGCGCGGCGTCCAGATCCAGCACGTCGTCCCAGGCGCTGCCCCGGGGACCCGCCGGCAGCCGTCCGGCGGCCAGCATCACCGCGGCGACGTGTTTGCAGTTGTTGCGCATCGGGCAGGTGCACACGCCGAATACCAGCCCCGCGGAGCCCCCGCGGGACGGTACGGACGTGACGATCACCGAGTAGGGGTACGGCGCGGTGCCCTGGACCGTGCCGACCAGCTTGGGCTGCTGGCCCGGCCTGGCGGAGGTGGTGATCGAGACGACCGCGCCGCGCCGGGCATAGTCCAGGCCGCGTTCGTATGCGGCAGCACCCACCGTCTGCCGGACCGTCTGCGGATCGAACTCCTGCACGGGGCCAACGCTACGGTCCGGGTCCGACAATGCCGGGGAGGCAGGCCGTCCGGCCGGTTCAGTCCTGGCGGCCGGTTCAGTCCGGGCGGGCGGTTCAGTCCTGGCGGCCTGCTCAGTCCTGGCGGTCGGTCGCGCCCAGGGCGACAGCCCTGGCCGGCACGGCGAATCGCACGCCCAACGAGTCCAGCAGGTCGATGATCTGCCCGTTCAGGTTCTGCTGGATGTCCCGGTAAAGGACGAAGTCGGAGTCCAGCACGTAGTAGACGAACTCGAAGGTGAAGCCGCTGTCGCCGAAGCCGGTGAAGTGCCCGCGATCGAAGCGCACCTGATCGGTGCCTCGGATGATCTCGTTGGTGCGTTCGGTGATCTGCCTCAGCTCGTCCCGGCCGGTGTCGTAGGGCACGGTGAATCCGAACACCACGCGACGTTCGGCCATCCGGCTGTAGTTGTGCGTCAGCTGGCTGAGCAGCTGCGAGTTGGAGATCGCCAGTTGCTCGCCGGACAGCGATTGCACCCGGGTGGTCTTCACCCCGACATGCTTGACCGTCCCCTGGTCCGTCCCGAACGAGATGAAATCGCCCGGCTCGAACGGCTTGTCCAGTCCGATCGCGACCGACGCGAACAGGTCGCCGAGGATGGTCTGCAGCGCCAACGCGACGGCGATGCCGCCGATGCCCAGGCTGGCCACGAAGGCGGTGATGTCGACGCCGGCGTTGGTCAGCAGGGCCAGCAGGAAGGTGACCCAGATGACGAACTGGCAGGCCCAGGTCAGGATGCCGAGCATCACCGGGACCTCGGTGGTCTCGCCGGTGTGCACCGACCGGAGCAGCCAGACGACGATGATCCGATTGATGCACAGCACCAGCTGCACACCCACCAGCAGGAAGGCGATGATGTGCAGCCAGTAGTTGGCCGTCGCGCTGAAGTCGAGCGTCGCCAGCGGGATGACGATGGCGAGCAGCACCAGCAGCCAGCCGCGGATGGCGTTCAGCGCCGCCAGCACGCTGCGCGCCGCGGTGCTACCCGGGCGTTCCGCGCGCGGCCGCATGCGTGCGCGGGCCCACCGCAGCAGCGCCTCGGCCAGCAGGAAACCGACGATCCCAGCGGCCGCGGCGATGATCCAGGACAGCGGCGTGTTGCCCAGCCAGTGGGCGTCGGTGAGCCAGTTGCCGTCCGTTGCTGCGGTATGCATCCCCATGAAGATATCGACAGCGGCAGCCCCAGGCTTGCTGCACACTCCGACCGGGTCGGACGGTGACGGGCAGCGGTGACGGTGGCCGTGGCGCCGTGGCGGGACGGGCGGCCGGGTGATTCGGCGGTGACGGAAAGCCCGGGCGGGCGGTCGCGGCGGGCGGCCGGGCGGCCTCGTGGCGGCCTCGTGGCGGCCGGTCTCGTGGCGGCCGGCCTTGTGGCGGCCGGCCTCGTGGCGGTCTCGTGGCGGCCTCGTGGCGACCTCGTGGCGGCCGGCCTCGTGGCGGGCAGGTGAGCCGACGGCAGCGGCGCCGGGGGCCCCGGTGCCGACCCGGGTGGCACGATGTCTGCGTGATCGTCGGGCAGCTCGGGAGGCGCGGGCTCGATCGGGATGGCCCGTCCGGTTCCCCGTCGGCGGGTTGGTCGCGTCGCCGCGATGATTGAGATCACGCGGCGCCGGCCTGCGCTGATCCTGGTGCACGGGGCGGGCCGGTCGAGCCGGATGTGGCATCGCACCGCCGCACTGTTGCGTGACGGGTACGACGTGCTGACGCCGGATCTGCCGGGATTCCGTTCGGACGGCAGCCGCTTCGGTCTGGACGCGGCGGCGGTGCGTCTGCTGGAACTGGCGCGCAGTCGGCCCGACGGCGCGTCGGTGTTCGGGCTGTCGCTGGGTGCGACCGTGGCGATCCGGGCCGCGGCGCTGCAGGCGGCGGCGTCACCGTCGGCCCGGGGAACCGGAGGGCGAGGGCCGATCCAGGGGATGCTGCTGTCCGCACCGGCGATCGCCCCGATGCGCTACCAGGCGGCCATCGTTCGCCGGTACCGGCGCGTTCCCGACCTGCTCGCCCGGACGGTGTCCGATGCGAAGTCCTGGCGCACGCTGGTGGACGAGCTCTCCCGGATCGACGTGGAGCCCGATCTGGCCACCATGGACGTCCCGGTCCTGGTGCTGTGCGGCGCCCGGGACCGTGCCAACCTGCCGGACGCCTGTCGCGCGGCCGAGGCGATTCCGGGCGGAAGGTTGCAGGTGCTGCCCCATCTGGGCCATCTGTGGCCGGTGACGGCACCCGGCGTGCTCCGGTCGATCCTGGACGGCTTCACTCGCGGTCTCGCCGAGCGGGTCAACTGATCAGCGCGCCGATCCAGCCGACAACCACACCCACCGCGGCCCCGGCGGAGATCCAGCGCAGCACGGGCAGGTGACGGGACAGCCAGAGCGCGGGCGCGAGCCCGGCGGCGACCAGCACGTTGGCCGCGATGGCCAGCCACAGCATGTCCGAGAGCCCCCTGGACAGCACCAGCACGGCCAGGCCGACCACCACGGCCACGAAGGCGGCCAGCGCGAGGCCGGGAGCCCAGGCCGGGCGCTCACCCGACTCGCGCCACTCCTCCACCCAGGCCCAGTCGCGACGCTGGTAGGGCTCCTCGTCCTCGCCCTGGATGCCCTGCGGGTCGCCGACACCCTCCGCGTCGCCGACCGGGCCGGCCACCGCCACGCCGGCGATCGTCGCCCACGGTCGCGCGGCGCCTGCGGACTCGGGCTCGGGCTCCCCCGGCCGGGCCGTCGCGCCGCCCGGCTGGGCCGGTGGCGCGGGCCGGCCGGGCATCGGCGGCTCGTCGCGCGGTTCGGTCACGGCCCCAGTATCGGGTATCGGTCTTCCGGCGGGTTCCGTCACCGTCGATCCCGTCACCGATTCCCGGTACCCGGGTGCCAACCGAGCGCGGCGAAGGCGATGGCGCCGGCCGTCGCGACGTTGAGCGAGTCCACGCCTCCGGCCATCGGGATGCGCACCAGCACGTCGGCGGCGGCCAGGGCCGCCTCGCCGAGCCCGGGGCCCTCGGAGCCGAGCACGATCGCCACCCGCTCGTCCCGGCCGGCCACCCCGGGCGCCAGCCGCACGGCGTCGGTTCGCGGCGTGAGGGCGACGATGCGAAACCCGTTACCGTGCAGCAGATCCGCGCCGCCCGAACCCAGCGGCGGCATCGAGGTAAACGGGACCTGCAGCACGTTCCCCATGGACACCCGCACGCTGCGCCGGTACAGCGGGTCGGCGCAGCCCCCGGCCAGCAGCACGGCGTCGATGCCCAGCGCCGCGGCGTTGCGGAATATCGACCCGATGTTCTCGTGGTCGCCGACGCCCTCCAGCACCGCCACCCGCTTCGAGGGGGCCAGCAGATCCGCGGGTCCGGGAAAGCTGACGCGGTCGGCGGTGGCCAGCACGCCCCGGTTCAGGTGGAAGCCGACGGTGGTGGCCATCACGTCGGCATCGGTGACGTAGAACGGCGCCGTCACCGCCCGCAGGTCGGCGCGGAGTTCCTCGAAGCGCCGGGGCACGCCCAGCAGCGCCCGGATCGGATAGCAGGACTCGATCATCCGGCGGACCACGACGACGCCCTCGGCGATCACCAGACCTCGCCCGCCGGGCCGGTCCGGGCGGCGGTCGGCACGCTTGAGGTCGCGGAAGTCCGCCAGCCGCGGATCCGCCGGGTCCGAGAGCGCGATGGGCTCGCTCATGGGGTGCTCACGGTGAGCATTGTGCCCACCGGTCACCCGGAGGCCGACTGCCCGCCTGACGCCTTGTTGCGGCCCCTGATCCGGCGGACCACCTCCACGATCAGGGTGATCGCCCCGGCAACGCCCAGGCCGAGCAGCAGCCCGTACAGCGGGTTCTTCTCGAACACGTGCCCGCCGAAGTATCCGATCAGCGAGCTGTAGACCGCCCATGAGGCCGCCGCCAGCGCGTCCCAGGGCGTGAACCGGTGCAGCGGGAACGAGACCACTCCCATGGTCAGCGTGGTGGCGGTGCGCCCGGCCGGCACGTAGCGGGCGACCAGCAGGATCAGCCCGCCGCGGGTGTCGATGGCGTGCTGGGCCCACTCCATGCTCTCCCGGCGGCGCCGGCCGCGCTGGAACCAGCGGGTCACCGGGCCGTGCGCGAGCCGGCCGATCGTGTAGGTGATGTGGTCGCCCAGCAGCGCCCCGGCGGCGCCGGCCGCCATGAGCAGCAGCAGGTTGGGGGCGCCCTGGGTGGCGGCGAAGACCCCGCCGGTGATCATGATGGTCTCGCTGGGGACCACCGGGAAGAACGAGTCGAGGGCGGCGATGCCGGCCGCGACCAGGTACACCCACGGGGAGTCCATGATCGACTGCGCGAACTGCAGGATGTCGTCGCCCATGGCCTCCCCCTCGTCTCTCGATGCGGCTATCCGGTGCGCGTGTCAGCGGCACCGGCCGGCGGCGCGCCCCGGCCCGGTGCTGGCCAGGTACCGGTACCGGCCGGCTACTGGCCCGGTGCTGGCCCGGTACTGGCCCGGTACCGGTACTGGCCGGGGGCTGGCCCGGTACCGGTGCTGGCCCG
>JBIQML010000202.1:0-7637 GCA_044463405.1 Nakamurella lactea
TCCCGCGGCAGGAACACCAGCGCGGACATGAATCGGCCCTGCGGGTCCGGCTGCAGGAACACCCGCAGCCGGCGGCGGCTGGACAGCTGCAACTGGCCGGTCACCACGTCGGTGACCTGCCGCAGGTCGGCCCAGAACAGCTCCGCCCGCGGGTAGGTGGCCAGCACCTCCATGGCCCGCTGGCCGGAGTAGGAGTTCGGCGCGGCGCCCAGTTGTCGCAGCACCATCTGCTGCGTCTGCCGCAGCACCGGGATGCCTGCGATGTCGGTGTTGCGCGCCTGCGGCGTCAACACCGCCAGGAACCGGTGACGCACGCCGCCGCCGGCCGGTCCGCCCGGCAGGGTGACCGTCACCGACAGGGTCGGCGACTCCCGGCTGACCGCGGTGTCCAGCCACAGCTGGCTGATCGCGAGCACCGTGCCGGTCCGCGCGGGCGCGGCATCGTTCATCAGTTCGTCGATGTCCGAACCGGTTTGGGGTCGTAGCAGACCCAAGCCGGTGGTGTTGCCGGCACCGCCGGCCGCCGCGTCGCCGGCGGCGGACGGCGCCTCGCGCCGGTAGCCGACGAAGGTGACGTTGCCCGCCGCCATCCAGTCCAGCAGGTCGGAGGCCTCGGCGGAGTCGCCGGTGTCCCGCATGGGCGAGAAGCGTGTTCCGGCGGATTCGGCGCGGATCTCCGCGGCGGCCTGGCGCGCCTGCGCCGTCATCGACGGGGTGTCCGTCACCACCCAGCGCACATCCGCCAGCGCCGACTGCAGGTCGGCCTCCACGTTCTCCACCCGGGCCGCGTCCGAGAGCCGGTCGATCAGCAGGTGCATCCACGACTCGGTCACGGTGTCCGCGCCGTCCGCGCCGTCCGCGGCGTGCGCAATGGGCGCACTGGGCGCTGTGCGCACCGACTCCCCCGTCACGTCCAGCAGGGCGCCGTCGGCGTCCCGCCGCACGGCCAGGATCGGGTGCAGCACCCGATGAACGGTGATGCCGGCGGCGGTCAGCTCCCCCACGACCGAGTCCACCAGGTACGGCATGTCGTCGTTGACGATGTCCACCACGGTCGACGTGCCGCCCCAGCCGTCCCCGCCGGCGGGAGGGTTGAAGCTGTGGATCAGCACCTGGCCGGGCTTGCGCCGGGCGCCCAGCTTGCGGTGCGCCGCGACGATCGACAGGATGTCGTCGGCGCTGCGCGGCTGGTCCTCGGCGGCGACGTGCCGGAAGTACTCCCGGATCAGGGCCGCGTCGTCCGGCCGTTCCGCGGCCGCCGCGTCGACCGCCGGCCGGGGGGCGGACGGTGCGCTGGGTGCGCTCGGTGTCAATGGGCTGGTCATGGCACGTCTCCCTGGCAGTCGGCGCTCCGTTGCGCCTTCCGCCGCCCGAGCTTAGTCGGACCCGCCGGACCCGGCAGGCAGGCCCGTCCGATCAGTCGCGGGTGAGCTTGCGGTAGGCCATCCGGTGCGGGCGCGCGGCGTCGATGCCCAACCGGTCGATCTTGTTCCGCTCGTAGTCGGAGAAGTTGCCCTCGAAGAAGAACCACTGCGCGGGGTCCTCGTCGGTGCCCTCCCAGGCCAGGATGTGCGTGCAGGTCCGGTCCAGGAACCACCGGTCGTGGGAGATCACCACGGCGCAGCCGGGGAACTGCTCCAGCGCGTTCTCCAGCGAGGCGAGGGTCTCCACGTCCAGGTCGTTGGTCGGCTCGTCCAGCAGGATCAGGTTCCCGCCGACCTTGAGGGTCAGGGCCAGGTTCAGCCGGTTGCGCTCCCCACCGGAGAGCACGCCGGCCGGCTTCTGCTGGTCCGGGCCCTTGAACCCGAAGGCCGAAACGTAGGCGCGGGAGGGCATCTCGACGTTGCCGACCTTGATGTGGTCCAGCCCGTCGGAGACCACCTCCCACACCGTCTTGGAGCCGTCGATGCCGGCACGATCCTGGTCCACGTAGGACAGCTTGACCGTCTCGCCGACCTTGACCGTGCCGGAGTCCGGCTGCTCCAGGCCGACGATGGTCTTGAAAAGGGTGGTCTTGCCGGCGCCGTTGGGGCCGATCACCCCGACGATGCCGTTGCGCGGCAAGGTGAACGACAGGTCGTCGATCAGCAGCCGGTCACCGAAGCCCTTGCGCAGGTTCGTCACCTCGACCACCACCGAGCCGAGCCTCGGCCCCGGCGGGATCTGGATCTCCTCGAAGTCGAGCTTGCGGGTCCGCTCCGCCTCGGACGCCATCTCCTCGTAGCGCGCCAGGCGCGCCTTGGACTTCGCCTGCCGGGCCTTGGCGCCGGACCGCACCCAGGCCAGCTCGGACTGCAGGCGCTTGGCCAGCTTCGCGTCCTTGCGGCCCTGCACCTCCATCCGCTCGGCCTTCTTCTCCAGGTAGGTGGAGTAGTTGCCCTCGTAGGGCAGCAGGCGCCCGCGGTCCACCTCGGCGATCCAGCCGGCGACGTTGTCCAGGAAGTACCGGTCGTGGGTGACGGCCAGCACGGCGCCCTCGTAGGACGCCAGGAACTGCTCGAGCCATTGCACCGACTCGGCGTCCAGGTGGTTGGTGGGCTCGTCCAGCAGCAGCAGGTCCGGGGCGGACAGCAGCAGCCGGCACAGCGCGACCCGGCGCCGCTCGCCGCCGGACAGCACGGAGACCGGCATGTCTCCGGGCGGGCAGCGCAGCGCGTCCATCGCCTGGTCCAGCTGGGAGTCCAGGTCCCAGGCGTTGGCGTGGTCCAGCTCCTCCTGGAGCTTGCCCATCTCCTCCATCAGCTCGTCGGTGTACTCGGTCGCCATCTCCTCGGCGATCTGGTTGAACCGCGCCAGCTTCGCGTACAGGTCGCCGAAGGCGCCCTGCACGTTCTCCAGGACCGTCTTGTCGTCCTCCAGCTCGGGCTCCTGCATCAGGATGCCCACGGAGTAGCCGGGAGTGAGGTAGGCCTCGCCGTTGGACGGCTTGTCCAGCCCGGCCATGATCTTCAGGATGGTCGACTTGCCGGCCCCGTTCGGGCCGACGACGCCGATCTTCGCGCCCGGGTAGAACATCATGGTGACGTCGTCGAGAATGACCTTGTCGCCGACCGCCTTGCGGGCCTTTTTCATGGTGTAGATGAACTCGGGCACTACTTCCCTCTCGCTGCTGGTCCACGCCGGTAGCCCCGGCCGGCGAACCGGCCGGGGCTGTCTGTGCGCCTACCAGTGTGCCCTACCCGGGCCGGATGCCCGCCCCGCCGCGGACCCGCGGTCCGGGACGCGACCCGCTCAGGCCAGGCTGAACGCGGGCGCCGGCGACTCGGACGACTCGTCCGGGGCGTCCGCGACCTCGTCGACCTCGTCACCGCCGTCGGGCTGCCCGCCCTCGTCCGCCTGCCCGCCGGGCTCGGCCGGGTCCTCCAGCCGGTTCAGCCGGCTGAACCGGTAGAACCGCGCGGTGCCCTTGGCCAGGTCGTGGCCCACGAAGTCGGCGGTCACCTCGGTGAAGTAGTGCCGCGCGCCGTCCTCGCCCTGATAGGGGCGTTCGGAGATCCGCCCTGTCACCAGCACCGGGTCGCCGCGACGCAGGCTCTGCGCCACCCCCCGGGCCAGGGTGCGCCAGCAGACCACGTTGGCGCCGTACTCGCCGGCGTCCACCCACTGGCCGGTGGCCTGATCCCGCCGGCGGCGGGTGGACACCACCCGGAAGTTCACCCGTTCCGGGTTGTCGGGCAGGCCGGTGATCTTCGGATCGGCCACCACGTTCCCGGCGATCGTCACCGTTGCTGTGTCGAACATGTCCTCGTCCCTCCCTCGGGGCAACGGCCCCGCTGCTGTTGGTCACCAGCCACGGTGCAGCGCGGGCGCGACCCGGGCAAGGCCCCACCCCGGCCGTGTGGATGGAATTCGGACAGGGGGACAACCGGGCTCAACCGGCTCAGCGGGCCGGGCGGTGCTCCGACCCGTCGCGCTCGGCCATCAGCGCCAGCATGGCGTTGTAGGCGGCCAGCTCGGCGTCGTTGTCGGCCTGCGCCTTGCGGTCCAGCCGCCGGGACTCCCGGTCGTCGCTGCGGGCCCACTGCGCCATCAGCGCGATCAGCACCACCAGCAGCGGGATCTCGGTGAAGCCCCACCCGATGCCGCCGCCGAGTCGCTGGTCGGCCAGCAGGTTGGGCACCCACGGCAGCGCGACCTCGCTGAAGAAGTTGCCGGCCAGCAACTGGTGCGAGCTCATCAGCGCCAGCCCGAAGAACGCGTGGAACGGCATGGCCGCCAGCAGCACCGCCAGCTTGACCGGGGCGGAGAGCCGGCGCGGCGCCGGGTCCACCCCGATGATCACCCAGTAGTAGAGGTAGCCGACCACCAGGAAGTGCACCGTCATGATCACGTGCCCGAGGTGGCTGGAGATCATGATCTGGAACAGCCCGGTGAAGTACAGCGCGTAGAAGCTCGCGATGAACAGCGGCAGCACGATCAGCGGGTGCGTCAGGAATCTCGTCACCGACGAGTGCACGACGGCGACCACGGCCTCCCGCACGCCCGGTGGGCTGCCCTTCCCCGCCGCCGGCAGCGCCCGCAGGATCAGCGTCACCGGCCCGCCCAGCACCAGCAGGATCGGCGCCAGCATGGCCAGCATCATGTGCATGATCATGTGGATGCTGAACTGCGCCTGGGCGTAGGCGCCCAGCCCGGACGAGGTGGCCAGCAACACGGTCAGGCAGCCCAGCAGCCAAGCGGCGGTGCGGCCCGCCGGCCAGTCGTCGCCGCGACGCCGCAGCCGGACGACCCCGACCAGGTACAGCACGGCCGCGACGATCGACCCCGTGCCGGCGATCAGGTCGAACCGCCAGTACAGCAACAGATTGACCACCGACGGGGGACCCGGCAGGTCGAAGCCGAGCACCAGCGCGATCGGCGACGGGGCGTCCCCGGACGGCGGTGGTGTCGCCGTGCGGCCGAGCGCCGCCGCGACGCCCACCGTCACCGCCATCAGCGTCACCTCGACCACGGCCAGCCTGATCAGCGGGCGGGCGTCGCCGTGCTCGTCGATGGCCGGCAGGGTGCGGCGCCGGTGCAGGAACCCGACCAGGCCCAGCACCACCAGCAGCGCGGACTTGGCCAGCACCATCAGGCCGTAGTCCGTGGTCCACAGGTCGGACCAGTACGGGATGCGGATCCAGGCGTTGATCACCCCGGAGGCGGCGACCGCGACGAACGCGATCAGCGCCAGGGTCGAGTAGCGGTGCGCGATCACACTCAGGTGACGGGCACGCTGCCGGGCCAGGCCCAGGAACGCGATCAGCCCGCCGACCCACAGCGTCACCCCGCCCAGGTGGTACAGCATGCTGTCGGTGGCGTAGTCGTGGTCGCCGGACTGCGCGGTGTGCCCGGCGAGCGCCACCGGGACCAGGGCCAGCAGCGCGAGGGCGAGCAGCACGTAGGCCCACGCGGGTCGCATCACCACCCGGGCGGCGAGGGCGATCAGGATGGCCACCACGGCCGCGATGGCCGGGGCGCGCATGTTGTCCAGGATGCCCAGCGCGGTGAGCACCGCGTCGGCGCCCAGGGACTGGGACAGCGGGCGCCCCTGGGTGTCGGACAGGGTGAGCGGCACCAGCGCCAGCCCGGCGGGCGCCCACACCGCCGCGGCCAGCGACGCGGCACGGATGGCCCGGTAGCCGCCGACGTCGAAGATGCCGGAGCGCTGCGGAGGGGCCAGCGCGGCGGCGGCCAGCAGCCAGCCGATGGTGACGGCGGCCATCAGGTCGAACAGCCCTTTGACGGCCGGCAGCAGCAACTCGGTCAGCGTGCCGGCGTCCGGCAGGCCGGGGATGACGCTGCGGGCGGGCACCACCGCGGCCAGCGCGGCGGCCACGCAGCCGGTGATCAGCAGGGCGGCGGCGGTGACGAAGCTGACCTGCCAGCGCCGGGAGGTCGCGGGGGCCGTATCGGTGACGGGGCCCTCGGGGTCGGGCGCGATGCCGCCGCCAGGGGCACCGTCGTCGAGTCGCGGGGGCGGTTCGGTGACGGTGTCCCCGCCGGTGCCTGCGGCGGGAGGCCGTGCGATCGCGGTGCGGGCCGTGCCGGAGGGTTCCGATACCGGGCGGCGACCGCCGATCTGGGCCCCAACCGGCCCGGCGTGGTTCTGCTGCTCCGGCACGCCCTCGAGCCTACGTCCGGGCGTGGCCCGGATCGGTCCGGGCGGATCGAGATCACAACGGGCCTTGACCGGTTCGGTTTAGGCTTTGCAG
Organism: Nakamurella lactea; assembly: GCA_044463405.1. Lineage (GTDB taxonomy): Bacteria > Actinomycetota > Actinomycetes > Mycobacteriales > Nakamurellaceae > Nakamurella > Nakamurella lactea_B. The sequence continues at coordinate 6,195 of JBIQML010000202.1, forward strand.
TGCGCCGGTCGCGGCCGGTCGCGGGCGCTCGTAGCTCAGCTGGATAGAGCAGGGGACTTCTAATCCTCAGGTCGCAGGTTCGAATCCTGCCGGGCGCGCCCGAGGTCTGAACTTGGACGGTCGATTCCACTCGGTGAGATGGTCGCCGAACCTCGACCCAGGTCACCCGGCAGGCGGTGGTGCGGACTCCCGACAGCGGAACCCGGTCGGCGAAAGGTCGAAGCGGGCGTGCAAGCACCTGCCGGCATAGTTCGGATCGGCCCAGCCGACCGTTCGGGCCGCCTCGGCGATCGACGGGTCAGCTGCCACGTCGTGGCCGCGCGGTAGGGGGTTGACCCTGTAGGTAGGTATCGGGTTCACGATGACGGGTATGCGGACCAGTGAGCTCGCCGGCCGGGCCGGGGTCAACACTCAGACATTGCGCTACTACGAACGCCGCGCGCTGCTGCCCGAGCCGCCACGCTCACCGGCCGGCTACCGCAACTACCCGCCAGCTGCGGTGGCGGTGCTGCGCTTCATCAAACGCGCCCAACAACTAGGATTCACGCTCGGCGAGGTCGAACAGCTGCTGGAGCTGGCCGCAGGTGGGCCCGACAACTGCCCCCAGGCCCGCGCCCTGGCCGGGGCGCACCTGGCCGAGTTGGACCGCAAGATCGCCGACCTGCAGCGGATGCAGGCCAGCCTTCAGACACTGGTCGCCAGCTGCGACCGGCCGCGCACCGACCGGTCCTGCCCCCTGCTGGACTCGATCGGAGAGACGGCCGGCGCCGTCGAGGACCACTCGTGAGGGTGCAGGTGCTGCACGTCCCGGACTGCCCGGGCACGGCGACACTGCTCGCCCGGCTCGCCTGCGTACTGGCCGGCCGAACCGACGTGGACGTCGAGCAAGAACTGGTGCACGATGCCGCCGGGGCCGCACGCCTCGGTATGACCGGATCGCCCACGCTGCTGCTCAACGGGGACGACCCATTCGCCCCGCCCGGCGTCTCGCCGAGCCTGTCGTGCCGGCTGTACCGCGACGAGGGCGGCGCCCCCTCGCCCGCCCCGAGCCTGGCCCAACTACGCGCCGCTATCGATGGAAAGGGAAACCGCGATGGCCGATGACAGCCTGCCTGTCTGTGGTGACCGAACTCGACCCGCAATACGCCGCGACGGGGACCGCAGCCCAACAGGCCACCCTGCTCGACGCGCTGCGTCGGCTGCACCAGGCGATCCTGCGCGCCTTCCTGGACACCGGCAACGCACCCGACCGGGACTGGCTCGCCGCTCGGGTCAGCGCGGCGAGCCTGGAACTCAGCGCCGCGCAGACCCTGCTCGCCGCCGCCGACCTGGTGCACCTCGACGGCACCGGGCAAGTGAGCGTCGCCTACCCGTTCTCCGGCACCCCGACCGGCTACCGCGTGCATCTCGCGACGCCGCCGGCGCGCGAGACGCGGCCTCTCT
>JBIQML010000203.1:0-7582 GCA_044463405.1 Nakamurella lactea
GGCGGGAACCAGGGGCGTGCCGAAGGCGAACGTCACGTTCCGGCTCCTGGCGGCGCGGCAAGGCGCACTGACGCCCCGCCGGGACACACCGGCGTGGCTGCGACCGGCGCACCGGCGCGCCGGCGACCGGTCAGGATGATGCCGTGGCGCGGGTGTCGCCGTCGGTGAGATCCCCGTCACCGGCTCCCCCGCGGGGGGCATCACCGGGGTTCCCGTCACCGCCCTCGACGGGATCCCCGTCACCGCCATCGCCGACCGGGCCCTCCACGCCGGCACCCCCGCCCGGTCGGCCGTCCCGCCCGGTTCCGTCGGTGCCTTCGGTGTCTTGGGTGTCTTGGGTGTCGAAGCTGGCCGGTACCTTGCGCAGGTTCCGGTTCATCGACTTGATCAGCAGGAACAGCGCCACGCCCATCAGCAGCAGGACCAGCAGGCCGATCGGGGCCGCCTTGCCCCACTCCGGACCGTGGCCTCCGGTCGGGTCCGAGTCCCCCGGGGGCAGCGCCAGCAGCACCGCCCGGGGATCGATCACGGCAGGGATGACCATCTAGGAACTCACCCGCTCTCGAATGCCGGCGAACAGGTCATCCTCCGGCAGCGGCGCATCCACCAGCGACCGCGCGAGTTCGTAGTCGTCGGTGCCCCACACCTCGGCCTCGACCTCGTGCGGGATGGCGAACCAGTGCGCGGCCGGGTCGATCTGGGTCTCGTGCGCCCGCAGCGCGGCGTCCCTGGCGGTGAAGTAGTCGGCCACCGGGACCCGGGTGGTGATGCGGTCGCTGCGGTCCATCCGCTTGTGCTCCCGCATCCGGGAGATCCACTCGTCGAACGGGCCGGTCCCGGTGCGCTGGCGGACCGCCTCGTTGATCGCCTGCAGCCGCTGCGCGGAGAACCCGCCGTGGTAATACAGCTTGAGCACCTGCCAGGGCTCTCCGGCGTCCGGGAACGTGTCGGGGTCGGCGGCCGCGTCGAAGGCGCCGACGGAGATGACGTGGCACCGGATGTGGTCCGGGTGCGGATAGCCGCCCTGCTCGTCGTAGGTGATCATCACGTGCGGACGGAACGCCCGAACCAGCCTGACCAGCGCCTCGGTCTCCACCCGGGGGCTCAGCGAGCCGAAGCAGCCGGGCGGCAGCTCCCAGGATTCCGGCGGGCCCTGGTGGTAGCCGGAGTCCTCGAACCCCAGCCAGACGTGGTCGACACCGAGGATGTCCGCCGCCTTGGCCATCTCGCGCTTGCGGACCTCGGCCATGGGCTCGTCGGTCATCACGTACTGCTTGTTCAGGATGTCGCCACGCTCCCCGCCGGTGCAGGAGACCACCATCACCCCGACGCCGGTGTCGGCGTACTTGGCCAGCGTGGCGGCGCCCTTGCTCGACTCGTCGTCGGGATGCGCGTGCACGGCCATCAGGCGCAGCGGTGCCGCGGCGGCCCGGGCCGCGCGGATCCGGGCCGAATCCGTCGCCACCATCGCTGCCGTACCACCGTCCGCGGCGCCGTTGCCGGCCACCGCCGCTGCAGGGTGCCCGTCGTTCACGTCAGAGGTTTCCTTTCGTCCTTCACCGATCAGCACCATTGTCCCCCGTCGCCGACCACCGATCGCCCGGCGGTGTGTTCGGGCAGGTCGGAGCGTGTACCGGGCCGTTCGGGAGGGGCCCGGACGGGTGAAACTCGCGGCCGTCGACCGCGCCCGCGTGGTAGACTTTGCGCCAGTTGACGCGGCTCCTGCGGGGGCCGCGGTTCTATCTGTCCGGGCGCCGCGTCGCTCCGGAACGGGCATCCGCCGGGGGCGGATGCGACAGGGCCGCCCCCGGACGGGACGGTTCATGCATTGCCTGGCCCGCGCAGCCACCCGGCCGCGCGGGCCGAACGCATAGTGAGGAGTGATCATGACCGCAGCGAGTGAGACCTGGCTGACCCAGGACGCATACGACCGTCTCAGGGCGGAACTCGACGAGCTGGTGGCGAACCGGCCGGTGCTGGCGGCCGAGATCAACGCCCGACGCGAGGAGGGCGACCTGAAGGAGAACGGCGGCTACCACGCGGCCCGCGACGAGCAGGGCAAGCAGGAGTCCCGGATCCGCCAGTTGCAGGAGTTGCTGCATACCGCCAAGGTGGGCGTCCGCCCGGCCGACGACGGCATCGTCGAGCCCGGCATGGTCGTCACCATCGCCTACGACGGTGACGACGACCAGGAGACCTTCCTGCTCGGCTCCCGTGAGGAGGGCGCGCACGGCTCGATGCAGGTCTACTCGCCGCAGTCCCCGCTGGGCGAGGCCATCCTGGGCGCCAGCCGCGGGGAGGCCCGGGAGTACACACTGCCGTCCGGCGCCACCCAGAAGGTGACGGTCATCGACGCCAAGCCGTTCGGCGGCTGAGCGGCCGGATCCGGCGCGGGCCGGGACCCCGTCACCGCCCCGTCAGTCCTCCACCTGCACCCGCGAGCCGAACTCGCTGAGCGCCGCGATCAGTTCGGTGGCGTGATCCTGGCCGCGGCACTCCAGCCGCAGGCTGACCTGCACGTCGCCCAGCCGCAGCCCGGACCCGACGCGGGAGTGCACCACGTCGACCACATTGCCGCCCAGCTCACCCACCAGGGTGAGCAGCCGGGCCAGCGACCCCGGACGGTCGGCGATGTCGATGCGCAGGGACAGGAACCGGCCGGCGGCCACCAGACCGTGCTGGGTGACGTGCAGCAGCACCAGCGGGTCGATGTTGCCGCCGGACAGCACCGCGACCACCGGCGGGGTGAACAGCTCCGGCTTGGCCATGATCGCCGCCACGGTCGCCGCGCCGGCCGGCTCGACCACCAGCTTGGCGCGTTCCAGGCACAGCAGCATGGCCTGCGAGATGTCGCCCTCCGAGACGGTGACGATGTCGTCGACCAGCGTCGACACGTGCCCGAAGGTCAGTTCCGAGGGTTCGCCCACGGCGATGCCGTCGGCCAGCGTGCTCATGGAGGTCAGCCGCACCGGACGCCCGGCCTTTAGCGATCCGGGCCAGGCCGCGGCCTGTTCGGCCTGCACGCCGACCACCCGGGCCTCGGGCCGCAGCCCCTTGATCGCGCACCCGACGCCGCTGACCAGCCCGCCGCCGCCGGTGGACACCAGCACGGTCGCGACGTCCGGGACCTGCTCCAGGATCTCCAGCCCGACGGTGCCCTGACCGCGCAGGATGTCCGGATGGTCGAACGGGTGCACCAGCACGGCCCCGGTGTCGGCGGAGAACTGCCGGGCGGCCCCCAGCGACTCGTCGATGTTGTCCCCCACCAGGTGCACCGTGGCGCCGTAGGCGCGGGTGGCGGCCAGCTTGGCGATGGAGGCCCCCACCGGCATGAACACCGTGGCGCTGGTGCCGAGCATGCTGGCGGCCAGCGCGACGCCCTGCGCGTGGTTGCCGGCCGAGGCGGCCACCACCCCGTTGGCGCGCTCGTCGTCGGTCAGCCGGGAGATCCGGGTGTAGGCGCCGCGGATCTTGAACGACCCGGTGCGCTGCAGGTTCTCGCACTTGAGGTAGGCCGGGCCGCCGACCAGCCGCTCCAGCGGCCGGGAGGTCTCCATCGGGGTGCGCCGGACGATCGGGGCGAGCAGCGCGGCGGCCGCGCGGATCTCGTCGACGGTGACGTGTTCCATGAGTCCGCATCCTGCCAGCGGGCCGGTGCCGGTGCGCGCCGGGCCCGACGCCCGCCCCCGCATGCCCGCCGCCCGCCGCCCGCCACCCGCATGGATCAACTTCCACGGCATGCATGAAGTTGTCCCCACCAGCCACGGCCGTCACATTTCCGCAAACTTCATGCATGCGGGGGCTCAGCCGGTGCGCCCGCCGCCCGCCGCCCGCCCCCCGCATGGATCAACTTCCACGGCATGCATGAAGTTGTCCCCACCAGCCCCGGCCGTCACATTTCCGCAAACTTCATGCATGCGGAGGCTCAGCCGGTGCGAGCGGCGCTCAGCCGGTGCAGGCGCCGCCCAGCCGGTGCATGCGGGGCTCAGCCGGTGCGTGCGGAGGCTCAGCCCGGGTGAGGCCAGTAGGCCTGCGGCTGCAGGACGACGGCAGCCGCCCCGACCAGGCCGGCGTCACCGCCCAGCATCGCCGGCACCACCCGAGGCAGCGACGCGAAGTCCAGGGCGGCGTACCGGGCGTAGCCGTCCGCGATCGGGTCGAACAGCACGGCCCCGGCACCGGCCACGCCGCCGCCGATCACCACCACGTCCAGGTCCAGCAGCGTCACCGCCCCGGCGACGGCCATCCCGATCGCCTCGCCCGCACGGCGAAACGCCGCCAGCGCCACCGGATCTCCGGCCCAGGCCGCCTCGCCGGCGCGGGCCGCGGTGTCCAGCGGTACCGCCCGCTCGCCGGTCCGCTCGGCCACCCACGCGCCGATCGCGGTGCCGCTGGCCACCGCCTCCAGGCAGCCGGTCCCCCCGCAGGTGCAGACCGGGCCGTCCGGGTCGACCGACACGTGCCCGATGTGACCCGCGTTGCCGGTGGTACCCGGCACCACCCTGTCGCCCAGGATCAGCCCCCCGCCGACGCCGGTGGACACCACCATGCCCAGCACGTTGGGCCGGCCCCGGGCGGCGCCGCGCCAGTGCTCGGCCACCGCCACCGAGACCGCGTCACCGAACATCCGCACCGGCAGGCGGTACCGCTCGGTGAGCCGTTCCCGCAACGGGAATCCCCGCCAGGCAGGGATGTTCACCGGCGACACGGTCCCCGCGTGCAGGTCCAGCGGTCCGGCGGTGGCCACCCCGATACCGGGCAGCCTGCCGGACTCCTCCGGTTCGATGCCGCCGGCGTGCAGCACGTCGTCGACGGCGCCGGTGAGGGCGTCGAACACGGCGTCGGGATCGTCGGTGACGGGGGTCGGCACGCGCTGCGAGCAGGCGATCTCCCCCAGGCCGGTCACCAGCGCCGCCCCCAGCTTGGTGCCGCCGATGTCGATCGCCAGTGCCCGCATGGGCTCAGATTCTGCCGGATCCGGCCGCGACGGCGTGCCCGGTCCGGGAAGACCGCCCGATCGGCGGGCCCGCTAGGCCAGGGCGTCGGACAGGTCGGCCAGCAGGTCCTGGACGTCCTCGATGCCCACCGACATCCGGATCAGGTCGGCCGGCACCTCCAGGGTGGAGCCGGCCACGCTGGCGTGCGTCATCAGGTGTGGGTGCTCGATCAGCGACTCCACCCCGCCCAGCGACTCGCCCAGCGTGAACAGCCGGGTCCGGGCGCACACCTTCACGGCCTCCTCAACGCCGCCGACCACCGTGAACGAGACCATCCCGCCGAACCGGCGCATCTGCCGCGCCGCCACGTCGTGCCCCTGGTGCTCGGGCAGCCCCGGGTAGAACACCCGCCCGACCTTCGGCAGCCCGGTCAGCAGTTCCACCACGGCCTCGGCATTGTCGCAGTGCCGGTCCATCCGCACCGCGAGGGTCTTCACCCCGCGCAGCGTGAGCCAGGCGTCGAACGGACCGGCCACACCACCCATCGACTTGGCGTGGAACGCGAACGACTCCCCCAGCTCGTCGTCACCGGTCACCAGCGCCCCGCCGACCACGTCCGAGTGCCCGCCCAGGTACTTGGTGGTGGAGTGCAGCACCACGTCGGCGCCCAGCGCCAGCGGCGTCTGCAGGTACGGGGAGGCGAACGTGTTGTCCACCACCAGCTTTGCACCCGCGTCGTGCGCGATCTCGGCCAGCGCGGCGATGTCGGCGATGCCCAGCAGCGGGTTGGTGGGCGTCTCGCACCAGATCATCGTGGTGGCGGGGGTGATCGCCGCGCGCACCGCGTCGAGATCCGCCAGCGGAACCGGGGTGTACACCAAACCCCAGGGCACACCGATCTTGTCGATCAGCCGGAAGGTCCCACCGTAGGCGTCGTTCGGGATGATCATGTGGTCACCCGGACGCAGCATCGCCCGGATCAGCGCGTCGGCGGCGGCCATGCCGCTGGCGTACGCGGACCCGTGACGCCCACCCTCCAGGCTGGCCAGAGCGGTCTCCAGGGCGGTGCGGGTCGGGTTGCCGGCGCGGGAGTAGTCGTAGCCGGCCCGCGTCACCCCCACCTGATCCTGCGCGTAGGTGGAGGTCTGGTAGATCGGCACCGCGACGGCTCCGGTCAGCGGGTCGGGATCCTGCCCGGCATGGATGGCTCTGGTGGCGAAACCGTCGGTGGAGGTCATGTCGTCACCATAGGGGAACGGCGAGGGCCGGCCGGTCGAGGACCGGTCGACGGGGACACCCGGGCCTGCCACGGGCCAAGGCGGCAGGTCAGCGGCTCACAGTTGCGCAGGCGGTGTGTACGTGCCGGTGACGGTGCCCATCGGCGTCTCCCCGGTCGGCGGCGGCAGCCGGTGCACCCACCGCCGGGTGGCCGGCAGCAGGGCCAGGGCCAGCACCGCGATGCCGCCCCAGTACAGCGGCCACTGCGGCACCGTCAGCCCGTAGTCGTAGCTCGCGTGCGCCATCACGGTGACCGCGATCGACACCAGCGCGCCGACCATCACCGCGCCGCGTCCCTTGCGCAGCAGCACCGGGATGCTTCCCAGCACCAGGAACAGCACCGCGACGCCCCAGCCGACACCGGGAACCGCCAGTTCCGGGGGAACGTCCTCCGGGTCGCCCTCGGCGAGCAGCGTCACCAGGTCCGTCAGCCGGTGGTAGGCCGCGAATCCCAGCACCCAGGACAGGATCAGCGCGACCGTCACCGTCATCCATCCGGCGACCGCGGCGCGCAGGTCGTCCTCGGGCGGTGACTCGTACGGCGCGGGAAAGGTCGACACAGCCCGGCAGCCTTTCGTGACGGAGATCGGGCCACCCGACCGCCGCGGAGGCGCCCCATCGCGCGGGCACCGCGATCGTCTCGATCTGCTGAGAGTGTAGAGCGCGTCGGGCGAGGGCGGGAGGTCCTTGCCCACTCCGCCCGGACAGCAGGTCGATCCCGCTCCCCCGCGGCCGGGATGATCGTCACCGACGCCCAGCACCTAGGCTGGCCGCAAGCGCCACCGAGCAAAGGAGCCCGCATGCCGCGCACCTCGACCGCCGTCATCTCCCGCGCCAAGGGCGCGCCCGTCGAACTGGCCACCATCACGGTGCCCGACCCGGGCCCCGGCGAGGCCGTCGTGCGGGTGCAGGCCTGCGGGGTGTGCCACACCGACCTGCACTACCGCGAGGGCGGCATCGGGGACGACTACCCCTACCTGCTCGGACACGAGGCCGCCGGCATCGTCGAGCAGGTCGGTGACGGGGTCACCGAGGTATCCCCCGGCGACTACGTCATCCTCAACTGGCGTGCCGTGTGCGGGCAGTGCCGGGCCTGCCGGCGCGGCCGCCCCTGGTACTGCTTCGCCACCCACAACGCGACGCAGAGGATGACACTGGACGACGGCACCGAACTCTCGGCCGCGCTGGGCATCGGCGCCTTCACCGACTACACCCTGGTCGCCGCCGGGCAGTGCACGCCGGTGGACCGTCAAGCATCCGCCACCGTCGCCGGGCTGCTCGAAGGCGTACGCCATGTGGCGGTGGGCGCTTCCTCGCCCATTCCCGCCGCTGCCGCCATGCTGGTGAGGGCGACGCGCGAGGCGGCC
>JBIQML010000204.1:0-7535 GCA_044463405.1 Nakamurella lactea
CGGCCCGATGCGGACGTCGCCGCCGCGGCCCTGTTTCGCTCCGGCGTCGCTCACCGCGCGGCGTCCGCGGCCGGTCGCTGCTGCTCGGCGTCCGCGGCCGGTCGCTGCTGCCCGGCAGCCGCCTCGTCGAGATCGCCGTCCCGCCCACCGTCCCCGTCGGCGGACTGCCGACGCGGCTCCACCAGCTTGTAGCCGACGTTGCGCACGGTGCCGATCAGCGCCTCGTACTCGGATCCGAGCTTGGCCCGGAGCCGGCGCACGTGCACGTCGACCGTGCGGGTGCCGCCGAAGAAGTCGTATCCCCAGACCTCCGTCACCAACTGGTCCCTGGTGAAGACCCGACCGGGGTGTTGCGCCAGGAACTTCAGCAGCTCGAACTCCTTGTAGGTCAGCTCCAGCGGCCGGCCGCGCAACCGGGCGGTGTAGGTGTCCTCCTCGACGGCCAGCTCGCCGACGGTGATCACCCCGGCGTTGCCGGCGCCACCCGCCCGGCCGGCCAGCAGCCGGAGCCTGGCGTGCACCTCCGCGGGGCCGGCCGCCGCCTGCACCACGTCCGCCACCCCCCAGTCCGGTCCGACGACCGCCAGCCCGCCGTCGGTAAGCACCGCCAGCACCGGCAGGCCGAGGCTGTCCCCGCCGAGTAGCCGGCACAGCGTGCGCGCGGCGGCCAGATCCCCCCGGGCGTCCACCAGCACCAGGTCGTAGCGGTCGGAGGTGATCAGCGACGCGGCCTCCGGGGCGGCCGCGGTGACGGTGACCGGCAGCAGCTCCAGCGCCGGCAGCACGGTGGCAGGCCGCGGGTCGGCGGTGAGCAGGAGCAGGTCCATCGGTGCTCCCTCCCGGTCGCGGTCGCAGATGATTCTATCGGCCGCCCCGTACGAACCCGAGGCGCACGTGGCGCAGCCGCCCGGCGGCATGCGTGCCAGGGGCGGGGTGGGCGACGATGGGGCGGTGACGAATCCACCGGACTGGGCCCCGATCCGGGTGGTGACGGCCGACGGCGTGCGGCTGTCCGGGTTGCGCTGCACCAGCCGGGCCGCCGACCCGGGGTCGCCGGCATTCGTGGTGGCGCACGGCTTCACGCACGGCACGGCCGCGCCAGCCACCCGCCGGGTGATCGCCGCCTTCGCCCGGCACGGCCCGGTGGTGGCGCTGGATTTCCGCGGGCACGGCCGCTCGGGTGGGCGCAGCTCGGTGGGGCGGGACGAGACGCTGGATCTGGACGCCGCGGTGCGCGCGGCACGGCCGCTGCCCTGGGGACCGGTCGCCGTGGTGGGCTTCTCGATGGGTGCGGCGGTGGCGCTGCGGCACGCGGCGGTCGGTGCGGACCGCGGCGACGCTGTGGTGTCGGTGTCGGCGCCGTCCCGCTGGTACATCCGGCACACGAGTCCGATGCGGCGGGTGCACTGGTTGCTGGAGCACCCGGTGGGGCCGCTGGTCGGCAGGGCGCTCGGGGTCCGGCTGGGCGAGCCGTGGCCCGAGGTGCCGCCCACCCCGCTGGAGCTGGTGCACCGGATACCGCCGCTGCCGATGCTGCTGGTACACGGCGCCGCGGACCGCTACTTCGGAACCGACGAGGCGACCGCCCTGCACCGGGCCTCCGGCGGCGCCGGCCCGCTGTGGATCGAGCCCGGCATGGGCCACGCCGAGACGGCCACCTCGACGGATCTGGTCGATCGGATCGCGCGGTGGGTCGCGAGCGCCTGCGCACCCTGACCCGGCGAGAGATCCGCCCGTAACCGACACATTCCCTGATTGCGGGCATGCCACCCGATTCGCGCCAAGGCGACGGATCCCCCGCGGTGAGCGTCACCTGACAGGCACAATGGCCGGATGCGCAAGCTGATCGCGACCCTGGTGGTCCTCGCCCTGTTGCTGGTGGGCGCGGACGTCGCCGGCCGACTGATCGCGCAACAGAAGGCGTCCGAGGCGCTGGGCACCCAGTTGGACGCCCAGGCCACCGCCGATCCCAGCGTCGGGATCCACGGATTCTCGTTCCTGATCCAGGCCGTCCAGGGGCAGTACTCGCACATCACCATCGACGGCGGCGACCTGACACTCGGCCCGGTCCATGGCGCGACGCTGCACGCCGACCTCTACGGCGTGCACTTCCCGCTGTCCGACGCGTTCAGCGGCACGCTGGACCGCATGACCGCCGACCGTGCCACGATGCGGGCGGTGATCCCGGGGTCCTCGCTGGCGGACGCGCTGCAGCAGCCCGGCCTGACGTTCACCAAGGGATCGGGCGGCACGCTGCGGGTGCACACCACGGTCGCCGTGCAGGGCAGGACGTTCCCGGTGACGATGGACGTGGCGGTCTCCGTCACCGATAACGCGCTGGATCTGGCCGCCCGCCCGGTGAAGGCCGCCGGGGTGACCATCCCCGACCAGGTGGCCGCCGGGCTGCAGCACAGCCTGACGCGGCGCATCCCGCTGACCGCATTGCCCTTCCCGCTGGACTCGGCGACCGTCACGACCGCCGACGGGGATCTGGTGGTCGGCGCGTCCGCCACCGACCTGGACGCCCGGCAACTGACCGCTTCCGCCTGACCGGACGACGGCGGCTGCGCCGCTACAGTGAGGGCCGTGGAGACGCTGTTCGTGCTGCTGCTGGTCATGACGGCCCTGCTGCTGGCGGTGTTCGCCGGCTACGGCGCCTACCGCCTGGCCCGCGGGGATCGGTGACGTTGCCCGACCGCGACGCCGGCCCCGACCAGCCCGGGCCGGTTCCGCTGTCCGGCAACGAGGCGATCGCCGCCGCCGCCGAACGCGCGGCGGGCACCCGGGACAAGAACATCGACTCGGTGCCACCGCTGCCGATCCCGGCCGACACCGCGAACATCCGGCTGGGCCCGGAGATCAACGAGGCCTGCCTGTCCCTGCTGCCGCTGGTCGGGATCTGGCGCGGCACAGGCATGTTCGGCAACGACCCCACCGGCGGCCCCGCACAGTTCGGCCAGCAGATCGTGATCGCGCACGACGGGCGACCGTTCCTGCGCTACGAGTCGGTGACGTGGTTGCTCTCGCCCGCCGGGGAGGTGAACGGCCCGGGATCGCGGGAACTGGGCTGGTTCCGCCCGCAGCCGGACGGTTCGGTCGAACTGCTGCTCGCCCATGCCGAGGGACGCATCGAGGTGTTCTACGGGCGGGCGCGGTCGGTGGCCAGCTGGGCGCTGTCCACCGACGGGGTGTGGCGCACGCCGTCCGGGCCGCCGGTGATCGGCGCGACCCGGCTGTACGGCATCACCGCCGACGGCAAGCTGGCCTACGTGGAGGAGCGCGCGCACGAGGACGTCGAGCTCGCCCCGCACGCGTCCGCAGCCCTGGACCGCATCGCCGGCTGAGTGCGCCGACAGGGCCCCCGTCGGACTGCGTCGATGATGTAGCGGCCGCTCACGTTCGCCGTGGCGCCCCACTTCTTCCGTTCGGCACCAATGGTGGCAGGGTCTTATGCCGCCCGGCATATTCGCACCGTGACTGGCCAGACAGCGGCCCCGGCCACGACCGGCTCGGCGTTGACGTCGCCGAGTTCGTACGTCGACTTCCCGACCACACGAGCACCGCATGACGCGCCGTCGGTCGCGACGGTCGCTATGGAATCAAGCGCGTTCTCGCCGCACGGAATGCCCCCGGCCGCCGCGCGTTGCCCGTAGTGGTGCCGCGGCGCTCCACGGACACCCAGTAGACAGATCGGCAGCACCGAAGGGACATCATGAGCAGCGACTCCTCCCTCGCAGAACCCGCCACCACGGACAGCGCTACCGCCGGCTCCGAGTGCGTGACCGGCTCGCTGGGCGCATGGTGGCGCAGCGCGTCGGTGACGCCCGAGCTGGCCGTTCGACTCGAACGCCTCGGCTACGCGACGCTGTGGATCGGCGCCGCCGAGGGTGACCTCCGGCTGGCCGAGCAGGTGCTGGAGGCCACCACCACCATCGGGGTCGCCACCGGCATCGTGAACATCTGGAAATACCCTGCCGCGTCGGTGGCCGAGGCCTACCACCGCGTCCGCGACCAGCACGGCGACCGATTCCTGCTCGGGCTGGGCGTCGGCCATCCGGAGGCGACCGGCGAGAGATACTCCAAGCCCTACCGCGCGATGGTCGAGTACCTGTCGGAGCTCGACGCGGCGGGCGTGCCCGCAGGCGGACGCGTTCTGGCCGCGCTCGGCCCCCGGGTGCTCCGGCTGTCCGCGGACCGGTCGGCCGGCGCCCACCCGTACCTGGTCACACCGGAGCACACCCGGCGCGCCCGCCAGACGCTGGGCGCCGGTCCGCTGCTGGTGCCGGATCACAAGGTGGTGCTGGACACCGATCCTGCTCGCGCGCACGCGACGGCGCGGGAAGCATTCGCGCGCTATCTGGGGATGGTCAACTACCGCAAGAACCTCCGCACTCTCGGTTTCGACGACGGCGATCTGTCCGGCGGCGGAAGCGACCGGCTGATGGACGCGCTCTATGCGTGGGGCCAACCGGATGCCATCGCGCGGGCGTTGCGGGCGCACCTGGACGCCGGAGCCGACCAGGTGGCGGTCAACCCGGTGACCGGCTCGGACGACGAAGCGCTGGAGGGATTCTCGACGATCGCCACCGCGTGGCGGGCCACGGGTACGTCCGCCGGGTAGCCGTTCGAGCCGACCCTCACCACCGCATCGCGCGGGCCGTCCGGGCGTGGTTGGGTGATGGGGAGTCCCGCGCACGGGGAAGGGAGCCGCGATGGGTCTGGACCCTCAGGCGGTGGCGCTGCTGCGCGAGGCGCCGCGCAGGCCGAGACGCGATGCGACGGTCGAGGACAACCGCCGCTCGATGCACGCGCTGCGCCGGTTCCAGGGCGACCCGCCGGCCCTCGCCGACGTCCGTGACCTGACCGTGGAAACCGGCGAGACGGCCGTCCCGACCAGGCTCTACATGCCGAAGGCCCAGGGGACACCCGGATGCGTGGTGTACCTGCACGGCGGCGGCTGGTCCCTCGGCGACCTGGACTCCCACGACGCGTTCTGCCGCGACCTGGCCGGTCTCAGCGGCTGTGCCGTGTTGGCGGTGCACTATCGCCGCCCGCCCGAGCACCCCTTCCCGGCCGCGCTGGACGACACGGACGCCGTCGTCCGCTGGGTGCTGGATCGCGGCGACTCGATCGGCGTCGACCCGGCCGCCGTCGCCGTCGCCGGTGACAGCGCGGGCGGAAATCTCGCGGCCGCATGCTGTCTGCGTCTCCGGGGACGGCCGGCTGGGCCGGTTCACCAGTTGCTGATCCTTCCCGTCCTGGACGCGCACCCGGAACGATGGCCCAGCTACGCGGAGTTCGCCGACGGGCCGGGCATGCCCGCCGACGACATGGACTGGTACTTCGACCTGTATCTCGGCCCGGAGCGCCGCGAGCGCGACAACCCGGAGGTGGCTCCAATGCAGGCATCCGACCTGCGCGGGCTACCACCGGCGACGGTGATCACCGCAGAGTGCGACGTGCTTCGAGACGAGGGCGAGGCCTACGCGGCGCGGCTGGCCGAGAGTGACGTTCCGGTCCAGACCAGGCGTTTCGCGGGGATGTTCCACCCGTTCTACCTCTATGCCGGAGCGCTGGACGCGGCCCGAGATCTGGAGACCTACGCGGCCGATCGCCTCCGGCAGGCGTTGCGCCCCGGCTGAACAGGGCGAGAGCCGTAGCAGCCCCTACTGCGGACGTTCCCAGCGCACACCGGGAAAGCGCACGGCCGACCTCCGCGCGTGGCGTCACGCCTGCAGCGCCGCCGACACCACCTCGCGCGCCTCGTCCTGTACCTGCGCCAGGTGCTCGGGGCCGCGGAACGACTCGGCGTAGATCTTGTAGACGTCCTCGGTGCCCGACGGCCGGGCCGCGAACCAGGCGTTCTCCGTCACGACCTTCAGCCCTCCGATGGGTGCGTCGTTACCGGGCGCCGTCACCAACCTGGCGGTGATCTTCTCCCCCGCCAGACTGTCCGCGCGCACGTCGTCCGGCGACAGCTTGGCCAGCCTGGCCTTCTGTTCCCGGGTGGCGGGCGCGTCGACCCGGGCATAGGCGGGATCCCCGTACTGGGCGACCAGTTCCGCGTAGCGCTCGGACGGCGATTTCCCCGTCACCGCCCGGATCTCGCTGGCCAGCAGGTCCAGGATGATGCCGTCCTTGTCGGTGGACCACACCCGCCCGCGGCGTCGCAGGAACGACCCGCCGGCCGACTCCTCGCCGCCGAACCCGACCGACCCGTCGAGCAGGCCGGGCACGAACCACTTGAACCCGACCGGTACCTCGATCAGCCGCCGACCGAGGCCGGCCACCACCCGGTCGATCATCGACGAGGACACCAGCGTCTTGCCGACCGCGACGTCGGAACCCCAGCCGGGCCGGTGGGTGAACAGGTAGTCGATGGCCACGGCCAGGTAGTGGTTGGGGTTCATCAGGCCGGCGTCCGGGGTGACGATTCCGTGCCGGTCGGCGTCCGCGTCGTTGCCGGTGGCCAGGTCGAACTGGTCCCGCCGCTGCACCAGCGAGGCCATGGCGTACGGGGAGGAGCAGTCCATCCGGATCTTGCCGTCCCAGTCCAGCGTCATGAACGCCCACCGCGGGTCGACGGTGGTGTTGACGACGGTCAGGTCCAGGCCGAGCCGTTCGGCGATCTCCCCCCAGTATCCGACGCTGGCGCCGCCGAGCGGGTCGGCGCCGATGTGCAGCCCGGACGAGGCGATCGCGTCGATGTCGACGACGGTCTCCAGGTCGCCGACGTAGGAGCCGAGAAAGTCGTAATAGCCGGTGGTGTCGGCGTCCAACGCCTGCGCGTGGGGCATCCGGCGTACGCCATCCAGCCCGTTGCCGAGTAGCTCGTTCGCGCGGGCGGCGATCCAGCCCGTGGCGTCGGTATCGGCGGGACCGCCGGTGGGTGGGTTGTACTTGAAACCGCCGTCACGGGGCGGGTTGTGGCTGGGGGTGACGACGATGCCGTCGGCCAGCCGGTCCGTGCGACCGCGGTTGGCCTTCAGGATGGCGTGCGAGACGGCGGGGGTGGGGGTGTAGCCGTCGTCGGAGTCCAGCATGACGGTGACGTTGTTGGCGGCCAGCACCTCCAGGGCGGTGGCGGTGGCCGGGGCGGACAGCGCGTGGGTGTCCGCCCCCAGGAATAGCGGCCCGTCGGTGCCGTGCAGGGCGCGGTACTCGCAGATGGCCTGGGTGATGGCCAGGATGTGGTCCCGGTTGAACGCGCCGTCCAGGCTCGATCCCCGGTGACCGGAGGTGCCGAACACCACCCGCTGCACCGGATCGGCCGGGTCCGGATGGATGTCGTCGTAGGCGGCGAGTACCGCGTCGACGTCGATCAGGTCACTGGGCTGGGCGGGCTGGCCGGCACGCGGATCCATGGTGCTCATTCAACCCGACCGCCGCGCCTTCGGCACCCGCCGGTCACCCGCTGCCCATGCACCACAGACACGATCACCGAGGCGGCTCGCCGAGCGACCGGCACCTCGCACCGACAGGAGTCACGGATCCGGCCCGGAAATATGCGCTCGTCGACTACGTCGGCACCCGAT
>JBIQML010000205.1:0-7582 GCA_044463405.1 Nakamurella lactea
GCCAGCCCCGCCGAGGTGGCGGCGCCCAGCCCGGAGGCCGCGCCGGTGACGATGGCCGAGATCCCGCTGAGCTGCACGGCGATGCCCCTTTCGGTCGAAGGCGGGTGGCTGCTTGAGAGTAACCACCGCCTGCGGCGCCGCGCGATGGTCGCCACAGGGACAATGACCCTTCCGACCGACGCTGAACCGATCTCCCGGCATGCGCGTTGCTACCGGTGACGACGCCACCACGAGGAGAGCCGATGCCTGGCGCAACACCCAGCACCGACCCGACGACATCCGGCGACCCCGCCGCCATGGCCCGGTTGTCCCGGCGCGCCGCGATCGGCGGTGGGTTGGCGGTGACGGCCGGCCTGGCGGCCGCGTGTGCCGTCGGCGGATCGGATCCCGAGGCTGGTGCAGGCGGCACCGGCAGCACCGATACCGGGTCGGGTGCCGGCTCGTCCGGCTCCTCGGGGGCCAGCACCGGACCGCCCGCCGACGCGATCGTCGCGCTGGACCAGGTGCCGGTCGGCGGCGCGGTGGCGGTCACCATTGACGGTCAGCCCGCCGTGATCGCCCGGTCGCAGGATTCCACGGTGGCCGCGTTCTCCGCCCGCTGCACCCACATGGGCTGCACGGTGGCGGTGGCCGGTGCGATGCTGCAGTGTCCCTGCCACGGATCGCAGTTCGACGCGCTCACCGGCGCGGTGCTGCGGGGCCCGGCCGGCAAGGATCTGCCCGCCATCGCCGTGCGCCTGGACGGTGACGAGGTCGTCGCCGGCTGAGCCTTCGCCCGGCCCGGGGTCACCCGGCACGGCGTGAACCCGCCGGGACGACGGTGCGCATGATGCAGTGGTTCTTGCCGCTGGACCACACGGGCAGGGCAGGCTCACTCGCCGGTCTGGCCGTCTATCGCCTCTCGCAGCAGGTCGGCGTGGCCGTTGTGCCGGGCGTACTCCTCGATCATGTGCACCAGGATCCAGCGCAGGCTGTAGCGCCCCTGATCGTTCGGGCCCTCGCGGACGGACTCGGTGTCCAGCCCGGTCGGACTCCGCAGCGTCTCCTCGATGATCGCGTCCGCCCGCCGGCAGGCCTCGTCGAAGACGGCCCGCACCCCGTCCGGATCCCGATCGCGGGCGGCGCTCCACTCCCAATCACGATCGGCCTTCCAATCCACGGCGTCGAAAGGCGGCATCAGCTCCGCGCCGCGGAAGGTCTGTTCGAACCAGCCCGACTCGACCACCGCGAGATGCAGCATCATGCCGCCGAGCGTCATGGTGGACGGAGCCAGCGGTTGGGCCAGCTGTTCCCGGGTCAGGCCCGCGCACTTCCAGCGGAATGTGTCGCGGTGGAAGTCCAGGAACGCGCGCAGGGTGGTCGCCTCGTCACCGCGCAGCGGCGGGTCGATCCGGTCGTGCTGGCTGAAGGTGTTGCTCATCGTGGGGACGCTAGTCGGCCTCCGCCCCATCCGCAGGGGCGAGTCGGAAACTAGGCGACGTCGCGGAGTCGTCGCCGTCGGCGAAGCGAACGGTGGATGCGCCGCCACCCTGGCGGGCTGCCCGCAGAGCGTGGAGGGCAGACGCGATGACGGGACGTCGTCCGACGCTTCGGCGCCACACACCGTAGATCCGGCGGATCGGTGGGGAGCGGACCGCCAACATGTGGACGGTGCCAGGAAGCGTGCCTCGACCCATCCTCGGGACCAAGGCAATTCCCAGGCCCGCGGCGACCAATTCGATCTGCGTCGCGTACTCGATGACGACGTGTCCATTGGCCAAGGGGTGTGTCTGCGCCCGGAACGCGTGGAGCAGGAAATCGTGGGCCACGGACCCTGGCTCGTACATCCAGGCTTCCCCGGACAAGTCAGGTAGGTCGACGAAGTCGGACGTGGCCAGCGGATGATCTTGGTGTATCAGGATGTCCGAAACATCATCGCCAAGATGGGTCGACTCCAACTCATCGGGAAGGGACAGGGGCATCACCTCCCAGTCGTGTGCGATCGCCAGATCGACACCACCGTCGGCGACCAGACCTATCGCTGCGTGACTGTCAGCCTCGATGAGTCGAAGCTGCACCGTCGGCGCCTGGCGAAGCAATGCGGCCATGGCGACCGGCACGATGCCGCGTGCGGCCGAGGGAAAGGCCGCCACCACGAGCCCACCGGTGACTTCGCCCGATTGCCGCTGCAACTCGGCCCCCGCGCCCTCGAGTTCGATCAGGACCCTGCTGGCCGCGGCAGCCATGATCCGGCCCGCTTGGGTGAGGATCAGCCGGCGGCCCTGTCGCTCGACCAGCTCCTCGCGAGCGTCACGTTCGAGCCGGGCGATCTGCTGCGAAACCGCCGACGGCGTGTAACCGAGGGCACCGGCTGCGGCCGTGATCGACCCGTGTGCGGCCAGCGCCTCGATCGCACGGAGGCCGGCCAGGGTGACATTCACCTAGCTCCCCGAGAGCATGGCGGCACGCGCCAGGTCAAGGGCTCGCGCGTTGTGGACGGCGTCGTCGACCGCCAGGTGGCGAGGCTGTGCCCGCCCCCGGATGACATCGCCGATGTGAGCGATCGCGTGTTGGAAGGCGGTGGTGCCGTCGTTGGTCCAGATCGTTTTCCTGGACGTCGACGTGATCAGCTCCACGGCGTCTCCGGAACGGGGATGGAACGGGTTGGACATCCGTAGCTCGCCTGCGGTACCGATGATCCGGGTGTAGGTGGACATCGGTCGGTCCATGCCGGCGGAAAATACCAGCCGACGATCGCCGGGGAAATCGCAGACCCCCGCCACCGTCAAATCGACGGCGGCACCGCCGGCCGACGTCGGGAACGACGAGGCGACCGCCCGGTAGGGCTCCGCGGCAAATAGCAAACGCGCCAGGCGAATCGGATAGCAGCCCACGTCGTAGAGCGCTCCCCCGGCGAGGTTGCGTTGCATCCTGATATTGGCCGGCGACCGCACGAAGAAGTGGAACTCGGACACCACTTCGCGCAGCTCGCCGATCGCACCGTCGCCGATGTACCGCTGCACGAGCACCGTCTGCGGGTGGAAGGGAAATACGAACGACTCCCACAGAGGCGTGTCCGGTCGGCACGCGCCCACCAGGTCGCGGACCTCCGCCTCGTCGATGCCCAGCGGTTTCTCGCACAACACCGCACGCCCGGTTGCCACCGCTGCCTTGGCCCAGCGGACGTGCTGCGTGTTGGGCAGCGCGATGTAGATGGCATCCGCGGGCGCATCGATGGCGTCCTGGTACCCGAGCGCGACGTCCACCCCGTTGTCGGCGGCCCACGCGGCCGCGCGTTCCGGATTTCGGCTTCCGACCGCGACGGCGTGACCGCCGGCCGCCCGCATGGCCGGTAAGAAAGCATGCGCTGCGATGTTCGCGGTGCCCAGTACCGACCAGCGGATGGGGGAATCGGCTGCTGGTTCCCGCTGTCCACGGGCGACGGACCAAGAGGATGCGTTCATGGTTCGAGCTAATCATGCTGCACCTCGGTGCGGGCCACCGAATGGGCCGATGAGCCACCCCATCGGCTCCCGGCTGCTGGCGGCCCTGCTATCCCCTCACGGTGCCCTGATCTCCTGGCGTTCCGTGACTGCAGCGATGGTGAAGCAAGGCTTCAGGGCCGACCCCACAACCCCGAGCTTGTCAGGGTGGGCAGGCACGCCCGACGATGGGCCTTTGGCCTACCCTCGCCGACATCCGAGTGGGAGACATCGATGATGGACAGAGCAACTCGAGAGCCGGCCGACCGGCTGCGCCGCGCGCACCTGCCCGAGCGCGCCGACGTGCTGGGCATGTCCGTGCGCGAGGCCGATATGCAGCTGCGATTGGACGGCGGCGGTCATGGGCTGATGGACACCACACACTTCGACACCGTGCGTTTCCCCCCTCCGAGCTGGGCACTGCCGGTATTCGCCGCCGCCGCCGACGACGGAACGGCCGCTTACACGCCCTACCGCGGTGACGGCGAGGTGCTGCGAACCTGCGCCGAATCCGTGTCCGCATTGCTCGGCATCGATATCGAGCCGGATCGGAATCTGGCGTTGACGACCGGCACCCAGGGGGCGCTGTTCGCCACCCTGAGCGCCGTGGTGAACGAGGGTGACGTGGTTGCGCTGGCCGATCCCGAGTATCTATTCGTGGAACGGATGCTGCGCTTCCTCGGAGCAGAGGTGGTACGGGTCGGACTGGTGGACGGCCCGCAGGGTCCGCAGCTGGATCTGTCCGCGTTGGAGGCCGTCGCCAAGCGGGGAATCACGTTGTTCTTTACCTCGCATCCGCATAACCCGACGGGCGCCGTGTTCACCAGCCAGACGCTCGCCGGCCTTGCTGGCCTGGCGACCAGCTACGATTTCCTTGTCTTCGTGGACGAGCTCTACTGCCGGTTGGTATACGGGGCGACGCCGTTTATACATCTCGCAGCGATGCCTGGAATGGCCGAGCGTACGATCACCAGCCTCGGCGGGTCGAAGACCGAGTCACTGAGCGGATATCGGATCGGTCTCGTGGTAGCTGCGGGCGAGATCATCGACGCCGTCGAGCAGGTACTGGCCATCTGTTGCCTTCGAGCGCCGGCCTATTCCCAGCGTGTGCTGGCGCACTGGCTCGTGGACGACCATGACTTCGTTGCTCGGCGGGTCGAGGAGCTTCATGCCCTGCAGACCATGACGATCTCCGCGCTGCGTGAGGTGCGAGGGCTCGTGGTCACACCGGGGGCCGGCACCGCCTATGTCTGGCCGGATGTGTCCGCCCTCGGCCTGACGGATATCCAGGTCGCGCGACTGTTGCAGCAGGAGGCGGGCGTCGTGGTCAGTCCCGGCTACCAGTTCGGCCCGTCCGGGATCGGCCACTTCCGCACGTGCTACGCCCGCGACGAAGGGGATTGGGCGCGCGCCCTGCAGCGGATGGCCGAAGCGCTGGACGGCGCGAGCAGCAAGGGGATTCCGGCATGACGACGCCTGTTCGGGTGGTGATGTGCTCATTTCTCGAAGAGCATCTGGTCGATCGCATCCGGGCCGTCGACGATCGGCTCGAGGTGCTGAATCGACCGGAGTTCCTTGCCACGCCCCGCTACGCCTCCGACCACGGCGGGCCATTACCCGAACTGACGCCGGCCGAGGATCGGGAATGGCACGAGATGCTGTCAGCCGCCGAGATAGCCTTCGATTTCGAGGGCCGCGAACCGGGTAGGGTCATGGAGAACTTCCCCCGATTGCGGTGGATCCAGGCGACCAGCGCCGGCGTCGGGCAGTACTTCACCCGCTGGCCCGTCGATCTGACCACGGTGACTGTGACGACGGCCAAGGGCGTCCACGCCGATCCGTTGTCGGAATTCGCGATCGCCGGCCTACTGTATTTCACCAAGAACATTGTCGCGTTGCAGCAATGGCAGCGCGAGCGTCGGTGGACCCGATACGCCGGACGCGGCCTGGCCGGGCAGCGCAGCCTGGTGGTGGGACTGGGCCATGTCGGTTCCCGCACCGCCGCGAAACTGGCGGCCATGGGAGTGGAGGTGGTCGGTGCGATCCGTCCGGGGGGGACCACCTCGGCGCCCGGTGTCGCCAGCGCGATTCCATTCGACCGCATCGTCGAGGTGATCGCGGATGTCGACTCGGTGGTGCTCGCGTGCCCGCTGACCGACGCCACCCGCGGCCTACTCTCGCGGGAGTGCATCGCTGCCATGCGGCCCGGCGCGGTGATCGTCAACATCGCGCGCGGACAGATCATTGACGAGCCGGCCATGATCGCCGCCCTGGAATCGGGCGCGCTCGGCGGGGCGGCGCTGGACGTCGCCGCGGTCGAGCCGCTGCCCGGCGACTCGCCGTTGTGGGATCTGCCGAACGTTCTCATCTCTCCCCATTCGGCGTCGACGGTCGAGCAGGAGAATCGACTGATCACCGACATCTTCTGCGACAACCTTCGTCGCTACCTCGACGGTCGTGAGCTGGTGAACGTCTACCGGCCAGAACTCGGCTACTGACACCCACCTGGCCGCCGGCACGTGGGACCTGCCCGCAGGCCATTCGTGGTGCGCGGTGCTGCCCCGAGGAGAAGGCCGTCCGAGGGAGGATTCGGCGCCAGACGAAGGTGCCAATCGGTGCGGGCCTGGAAGGCCTCGGCGGCCGCCAGCACGGTGCCATCACCATGGGGCCGGCCGACCACCTGAACGGACAGCGGTAGACCGGAGGGGTGGAAGCCGCACGGCACGGCGACGGCGGGCAGCCCGATCAGATTCCAGGGGGAGTCGAAGTTGCCTTCCTCGCCGAGCGGACCGTCGTGCACCTCTATCGGGGCTGCGGGCGCACAGGAGCTGGGAGTCACCAGGACGTCGATGTCACGGAAGATGGCGGCAACCTCGCATCGGAACGCGCTGCGAAATCGTTGTGCTGCCAGATATTCGGCAGCACCGAGGAAGGCGCCGCCAACCAGGAACCGTCGGGTGTGTACTCCGTAGTCCAACCATCTACTCCGCAGCCGGTCGCGATGCCAGCTGTAGGCCTCGGCGGAGATGATCACCTGATTCGCGTCGGCAGCCAGTGCGGCCCGTGGTATATGCACGGCCCGGGCGCGCGAGCCCGCCGCCGTCATGACGTCGACGAACGCATCGACCGCCGCCATGGCGTGGGCATCGAAACCGTCGGGACCGAAATAGCCGCAGGTTGCTACGCCGATCCGCAGGGTAGGAGACCCTCCGGATGCGGGCGTCCTGACGCCCGTCAGGCCGGAGAGTAGCAGCGCGCAGTCCCGGGCGCTGCGGGCCAGCACGCCGACCGTGTCCAGGCTGTCCGACAGCGGAACGACACCACGCCGTGGCACGGTGCCGTACGTCGGTTTGAGTCCGGTGATGCCGTTGGCCGCGGCAGGTCCGCGCACCGAACCGCCGGTGTCCGTGCCGAGTGCGCCGAGCGCCATCCCCGCGGCGACCGCGATGGCGCTGCCTGAGCTCGAGCCGTCGGGAGTGTGGCTGAGCTGCCACGGATTGCGCGGTGTCGGAAACCCCTTCGTCTCGTCGGGTGGTCCGCACGCGAATTCGTTGGTGGTGGTCTTGCCCACCACGACCGCACCCGCTGCCCGCAGGCGCGCTACTGCCTCGGCGTCCGCGCCGCATCCCCAGTCCGGCTCGATGGCCCGGCTGTTGGCCATCGTCGGAGCGTCTCGGGTGGCGAACACGTCCTTGATCGCCAACGGGATACCTTGTAATGCACCGGATCGACGCCCGTCGGCCCGATCGGCGTCGGCAGCGGCGGCCGCCGCCAGGCCCAGCGCTGCGAACTCGCGTTTGAATTGGCGCATGATGAGATTCTCCCTGCTCGTGCCGTTGCGGCCGAGCGCTACAGGTCCCCGGGCCGCGACAGCTTCGGAATGGGCCCGGTATCGCCCTTCGCCAGCACCTCCACGACCTCGTCCTCCACGTGCCGCCGCCGCATGACCAGGAACACCACCGCCAGCACCAGCACGATGACGGCGATGAGGTAGTTCTCATAACGGCGCACGTGGCCCAGCACGATCATCGCCGTCCGCCCGAAGGCCCATCCCAGCAGCGTGAACGCCGCCGCCCAGCTCAGACTACTGATCGCCGTCCCGACCATATACGTCGCGAGCG
>JBIQML010000206.1:0-7579 GCA_044463405.1 Nakamurella lactea
CCATCTCATCCATCGCATCCATGGCATCGAGAGCGTCCACCGCGTCCATCGCTAGCTGCAGCCGCACAGCCGCAGCGCGGACGCCAGGGCGTCCTGCGCGTAGCGGGTCTTGTTGCCCAGCACCCCGTTGGAGTTGAACGCGAACACCAGGATGCGGCCGTCCACGTCGGGCACGTAGCCCACCAGGGCGTAGGTGACGTCGATCGATCCGGTCTTGGCCCGCACCCAACCCTTTCCGGCCTTGGTGTCCGGCTGGGTGTAGCGATCGTTCTGCAGCAGCGTTCCGGACACCCCGGCCAGCGGCAGGCCGGTCAGCAGGGTGCGCAGCGCCGGCTTCTTGCCGGAGACGGCCATGGCCATGATCTGGCCCAGGATCTCCGGGGACACCCGGTCCTGGTCGGACATGCCCGAGCCGTCCTTGATCACGGTGCCGACGGTGTCCAGCCCGAGGTCCTGCAGCGCCTGCAGGATGGCGGCGGACACCCCCTGGAACGACGGCGGGGCCCCGCGGGCGATGGCCACCTGCCGGGCCAGCGCCTCGGCCAGCACGTTGTCCGAATGCTCCAGCGCCTGCGCCAGCAGGGTGGACAGCGGCTGTGATTCGACCTCGGCCAGCACCTTCGCGTCCGTGTCGGCCACGCCCGTGACGATCGGCACGTCACGCACGTCCAGCGCCCTGGCCAGCGCCTTGCCCGCGGTCATCGCCGGATCCCCGGTGCGGGGTGAGTCCTCGTTGGCAGGGTCGGTCCGGTCGCCGTCCACCATCAGCGGCGACATGTGGGTGATGTAGCCCTTGGCGCTCTGCGCGGTTCCGCGGATGTCCTCGGACTTCCAGCCGTCGGCCAGCGTGGGGCCGGACCAGTAGGAGGTGTCCAGCACGATCTTGGTGACCTTCACCCCGGCCGCCTTCACCTGCCCGGCCAGATCGGCGACGGTGGGTCCCCCTGGGGTGACGCTGGCGGTGCCCTCCGCCCGGGCGGACAGCGTGACGTCCCCCCCGCCGACGAACACGATCTCGCCGGGCTCGGAGCCCTGCACCACCTTGGTGACCAGCCTGCTGTTCGGGTCGGTGGAGGTCAGCAGCGCAGCACCGGTGAGCAGCTTCATGCTGGAGGCGGGGATCTGCGGGGTGCCCGGGTCACGCTTCCACAGCGTCTTGCCGGTGACGGGGTCGATGACGATTCCGGTCAGGTCGGCGACGTCCTTGTTGCTCAGCGGCTTCTTGAGCTGCCGGGCGATGCCCTCCGGCGTCGGCGCCTTCTTGGCGGCCCTCATCGGCCGGATCTGCGCGCTGGCCGTGGCCGGCTGGGGGTCGGGGATGGGTTGCAGCGAGGACACCGTCGTGGTCGTCGTCTGATCGGCCTGCTGCTGGTTGGACGACCCGGTCAGCCTCGGCCAGAGGATGACGGCGGCAACCGCCACGATCACGACGACCAGCAGCGAGCCCACCACCAGCCAGGCACGCCGCGTCGACCGCCGGTACCTCACGGGCCACTCCCCTCCGCCGTCTCCAGCACAGCCACATGCCGCCGGTCAGCTGCCGACGGCGCCGCCGTCCAGACTAGAGTCTGCGACCAGGGCGCCCCAGCCGGGAACCCGGCGTCCCGGGCCGGCGAGGAGGTGAACCGCGGTGGAGTTCGACGTGGTGATCGAGATCCCCAAGGGGTCACGGAACAAGTACGAGGTCGACCACGAGACCGGCAGGATCCGGCTGGACCGGACGCTGTTCACCGCGACCCAGTATCCGGCGGACTACGGGTTCATCGAGGGCACGCTGGGACAGGACGACGACCCGCTGGACGCGCTGGTGCTGCTGCAGGAGCCGACGTTTCCCGGCTGCCTGGTGAAGGTGCGGGCCATCGGCATGTTCCGGATGACCGACGAGAAGGGCCCGGACGACAAGGTGCTGTGCGTGCCGGCCAACGACCCCCGCCAGGTCAAGCTGCAGGACATCGGGGACATGCCCGAGTTCGAGCTGCTGGAGATCCAGCACTTCTTCGAGGTCTACAAGGAGCTGGAGCCCGGCAAGAGCGTGGAGGGCGCGACCTGGGTCGGCCGTGGTGACGCCGAGACCGAGATCCGGATCTCCTTCGACCGGGAGCGCGAGCGGCTGGAGCAGGGCGGGCACTGATCGGCGCGGGCGGGCCACCGGGTTGATCACCGGCCGGCGTCGTGCGTGTGCCGACCGAGATCGCCCATCGCCGGGCTCCCCGTACGAGCCGACCTGAGGTCCGCCCGATCCTGAATACCTGCCGCCAGATCGCTCCAAGATCACCGCGACCTGGGCAAACGCCGCGCGCCCAGGAATCTTGCGGAATCTAGCGGCAGATTTTCAGCGGATCGAACCGGGGTCGATGGATGGCCCGAGCTCATCGATACCCGATCGTGATGCGCGCGCGTGCATCCGATGCGGCCCGCCGTTCCGTCGTCGGGTCAGCGGGCCGCGCGACGCGCCGGCCCGACCCCGACAGGAGGCGAGCGCGGATGGGGCTACGAGACAGGGGCCGGCGCCGGGCGGTCGGCGGTGCGACCGTGCTGGCGATCGGGCTGTTGCTGACGGCCTGCACGGGTTCCCCCGGATCCACGGAGGCCGCGTCGTCGGCGCCGTCGGGCGCGGGCGCGAGCTCGGCCGGAAGCGCATCGTTCGGCTCGCCGGCGGGCGGGTCGGCCGCGAGCGGAGCATCCGGGTCGGCAGGGTCGGCGGACGCAGAGTCGGGGGCATCCTCGGCGGGGTCGGCCGCCTCGGCAGGGTCGGCCGCGTCCGGCATATCCGGCGCTGCACCGCTGGTGAGCGACCGGCAGATCATCCGCATCGCCTCGGTCGCGCTGCAGGTCAGCGCTCCCGCCGGGGACAACGACCAGTCGACCAGGACGGCGCTCGCCGACGCGGCGGCGCAGGCCGCGACGAAGGTCCGCGCCCTCGCGCCCGGGACAGGCGGGTACGTCTCCGCCTCGGACGGGCGGGGCGCCACCGTCTCCGTGACGCTGCGCATCCCGGCCGGCTCCTACGCCTCGGTGATGGACGACCTGGGCTCCATCGGCCAGGTGACGTCCCGCTCGGAGAACACGCAGGACGTCACCGACGAGATGATCGACGTGGCCAGCCGGGTGGCCAGCATGAAGGCGTCGGTGCAGCGCATCCGCGAGCTGCTGGCCAGGGCGGACAAGATCGCCGACGTGATCTCCATCGAGTCCGAGCTGGAGAAGCGCGAGGCGGATCTGGAGTCCCTGCAGAACCGGCAGAAGGCCCTGCGCGAGCAGGTGGCGCTGTCGACCATCACCGTCACGATCACGGCGGTGACGAACGCCACCCTCGCCCGGACCGACGCCCAGGGCCGGCAGGGATTCCTCGCCGGGCTGGCCGGGGGCTGGCGGGCGTTCCTGGCGTTCGGCACCTGGCTGGGATCCGTGCTCGGTGCGCTGCTGCCCTTCCTGCCGGTGATCGCCGTGCTGGCGGCCGCCGGTATCTGGGTCGCCCGGCGGCGTCGGCAGCACCAGAACCCGCCGCCGCGGGTCTCACCACCGGCCGGGTCCGGAGACCTCCCGTAGCCGGGGCCGCACGTCCACCAGGTAGACCAGCACGCCGATGATGGCCGCGAGCCACAGGATGGACTGCGGCTCGAACACCGGCGAGATGATCGCCAGACCCAGCACGGCGGCGCAGGCGATCGTGATGCCGACCCAGGTGCCCTTGGTCTGCTTGCCGGCCGCGGCGTACGCGTCCGGCCGGCGGGTGAGGGCGTCGATCAGGCAGAACACCCCGAGCACGGCGCCGCCGTAGGCCAGCACCAGGGTGATCGCGAAGATGATCTGCGAGACGACGGTCGCCACCACGCCAGCCTACGTGGCCGCTCGAGGGGCGCCGACCCGCCGACGATCAACTCCGGGATCAACTCCTGGTGGCGCCGCCCTTGCCGGCCGAGCGGGACGAGGAGGTGCGGCCCCGGGACTTCGCGGCGGCGTTCGTCGACGAGGCCCGCGAGGCGGACGTCCCGCCGGTCGACGTCGCGGTCTTCGAGGCAGCCGACCTTGCCGTCTTCGGGGCCGTCTTCGAGGCCGTCTTGGAGGCCGTCTTCGAGGCCGTCCTCGCGGTCCTACCGGTCTTGGCACTCTTCGAGGACGACGCGGACGACCGCTGGGAGGCCGAGCGCGGCTTGCGGCTCTGGGACGACCTGGCGGCCGGCTTCGCCTCCCGCGTCACCGTCGCCGACGCGGTGCCGGTCGACCGGGAGCCCGAGCGGGCCTGGGCGACGGTCTTCTCGCCGCGCTCGGAGAGGTTCTCGTAGATCATCGCGACGAACTGGGTGTACGACTCGACGGTGCCGCGGATGTTCTCCGGCGACAGCGACTCGGTCAGCTCGGAGGTCTTGGCCGGCAGCTCGCCGATCAGCTTCTGCACCCGGTCGGGCGCGGTGGAGGCGAACTGCTCCAGGTTGTGGGACACCTCGCCGGCGACCTGCTGGGCGCGGGCCGGCAGGTCCGCGGCGAACGCCTTGACGTCGTCACCGCTGGGGGCGCCGCCGGTGGCTCCGATCCTCTCGGTGAGCTGCTCGCGCAGCGCCGCGAGCCGCTCGACGGCCAGGTCGCCGGCGCCAATGGCGGCCAGCAGCGGCCGCGGCAGGTTCGGGAACCGGCCGGACAGTTGCTCGATGGCGGAATCGGACACGCTCTTGATGTCGGTGAACAGGGACATGATGCTCGCTCCTTACTGGATGGTGTGCTGCCGGGTGGGGGGGAACGGGTGGGTGCGGATCGTGCGCCGCCGGTGGGCCGGTCAGCCGTCCGCCGGCTCGCCCGCGGCACCGTCGGATGTCGCCTCCTGACGCGACGTCGCCTCGTGCCGCAGCGCGGTGTAGATCTCGATCAGCGACGACTTGTGACGCTCGGCGAGGTCGGGATCGGCGCGGATCGCGTCGATCACCGGCGTGCTCTCCGCCTGACGCAGGATGCCCGCCCTGACCAGCAGCGACTCGGCCGAGATGGACAGCCCGTCGGCGATCTGGGCGAGGATGGCGGCGCTGGGGCGCCGCAGCCCGCGCTCCACCTGCGACAGGTACGGGTTGGACACGCCGGCCTTCTCGGCCAGCGCGCGCAGCGAGATCTGCGCGGCGGTCCGCTGGGAGCGGATGTACTCGCCCAGATCCCGGACCGGGCCCAGCAGGTCCCGACCGACGTCCATCGGCATGGCCACACCTCCCGTCGTCCTGATCACGTCCCACGGTACGGGAAGATGCTTGCAATTGCAAGCAGTCAGTTAGCGCTGCGGTTGGAGCTGGACGGCCAGCCGGTCCAGGAATGCCCGCTGGGCGGTGACGAGCAAACCCGCCGCCCGCTCCGGCGCCATCCAGGCGACCCGGTCGAGTTCCGGGAACTCCTGCAGCGCACCGGATCTCGGCGGCCACACCATGCTGAAGGTGCCCGGCGAGATGGCCGCGGGATCCAGGTCTCCGCGCACCGCGAACACCGTCACCGTCTTGCCGCCGGACTGCCGCACGCTGCCCAATTCCAGCACCGGCCCGCCGGGCGCCGGCAGCCCGAGTTCCTCGGCGAACTCCCGCCGGGCGGCGTCCAACGGCTGCTCGTCGGGCAGGTACTCGCCCTTCGGGATGGTCCACGCCCCGGCGTCCCGGCGCGCCCACAGCGGCCCGCCCATGTGCCCGATGAGCACCTCGATACCGCCCGGCGCCGTGCTCCCGTCACCGCCGGTGGCCGCATCCCGGTACAGCAGCAGCCCGGCACTGCGCCGCGGGCTCACCCGAGCACCCACTGGGCGACGGTGTAGATCGCCAACCCGGCCAGCGCGCCGACCACGGTGCCGTTGATCCGGATGAACTGCAGGTCCCGGCCGACGTGCAGCTCGATGGTGCGGGAGGTCTGCTCGCCGTCCCAGCGGGCGATGGTCTCGTCGATGATGCCGGTCAGCGAGCGAGCGTGGTTGGCGGCCAGGTAGCCGGCGGCATCGGCCACCCAGGAGTCCACCTTTCCGGCGGTGACGGGGTCGTCCACAAGCCGACGTCCGAAGGAGCGCAGCGCGCCCTGCACCGAGATCCGCAGCGGTGACGCGGGATCGTCGGCCGAGTCCAACAGGGTCTGCTTGATGGTCGACCAGGCGGAGGCGGCCAGCGACCGCACCTGGGTGTTGTCCAGCACCCGTTCCTTGACGGCGTCCGCGCGGGCCATCGTGGTGGGGTCGGTCTGCAGGTCGACGGCGAACTCGGCCAGGAACCGGTCCAGCGCGCGGCGCAGCTCGTGGTTCGGGTCCGTCTTGACCGCCAGCGCGAACGCCTCCACCTCCCGGTAGATGCGGTCGGCGACGATGGTGTCCACGAACCTCGGCGACCAGCTCGGCGCACGCTGGCTGACCACCCGGGACACGGTGGTGTAGTTGTCCCGGATCCATGCGTGGCAGCGGTCGGCGATGAAGTCGACGAGCGGGTGGTGGTCGCCGCGCTCGAACACCTCGGCGGCGATCCGGCCCAGCGGCGGGCCAACCGGGGTCTCGGCGATCTTGCGCCTGGCCATGCCGGCCAGCAGCTCGGCCACCTGCTCGTCGGACAGCACCGTCGCCAGGCCGCGCAGCGCGATCGCCAGCTCGGCCGTGACCCGCTCGGCGTTGCGCTCGTCGGCCAGCCAGGCGCCGGCCCTGCCGGCGACCGAGAGCCCGGCGAGCCTGTCCCGGACGACCTGTTCGGACAGGAAGTTGCTGGCCACGAAGTCGCTCAGCGCGGAGCCGATGGCGTCCTTGCGGGTGGGGATGATCGCGGTGTGCGGGATCGGCAGGCCCATCGGCCGGCGGAACAGGGCGGTGACGGCGAACCAGTCGGCCAGTGCCCCCACCATGCCCGCCTCGGCGGCGGCGCGCACGTAGCCCAGCGCCGGATGCGCGTCCTGCAGCATCCAGCAGACCACGAAGATCACCGCCATCAGCACCAGCAGCGCCGCGGCGAACAGCTTCATCCGGACCAGGCGGCGCCGTCGTTCGACGTCGGCCGGCCCGGGGGCCGCGAGGGGGGCGCCGACGCGCTGGGCCGGCCCCGACGGCGGGAGAGCGGCCCGGTCGGCCGGAGGATTCGGCGGCGTGGTCACCCGGCCATTGTGACGGGACGGCGGCCGGCGCGGGCGCGGGCCGGGCGGGGACCGGCCGGATGGGCGGTGCGCGGCAGGCGCGGATCCGGAGCGTGGCGAGCGCGGGTCGGGAGCGCGGCAGGCGCGGGTCGGGAGCGTGGCGAGCGCGGGTCGGAACCGCGGCCGGTGCATATTCAGGTGCGCGGGCGACAGGATCCGGGCAGGCTTCCGGCGATGGATGCCGACCTGCCGCCGCTGCACGAGGATCTGCCGTTCAACGCTCCGTTATCGCTGGAACGCGCCCGCGTGCTCGCCGCGTTCGCCGCGTCCGGCGCCGGGCACGTGCTGGATGCCGGGTGCGGCTGGGGGGAGCTGCTGCTGACCACGCTGCAGCTCGCGCCGACCGCCCGCGGTACCGGCGTGGACACCGACGCCGAGGCCCTCGCACAGGCCCGCAGATGAGCTGCCTGGGATTTTTCGGACAGTGTTCTCTTTTCGGCTTACGCCGCTCGAT
>JBIQML010000207.1:0-7546 GCA_044463405.1 Nakamurella lactea
GGAACGGGTGCCGGGCTGGGCATCCGCATCATCGGCGAGGTCACCCGCGACCGGCTGGCGGTGCTGCGGGCGGCCGACGCCATCGTGCGGGAGGAGATGACGGCGGCCGGCGTGGACCGCGAGATCTGGCAATGCCCGGTGGTGCTGCTGGCCGACGTGCGCTCGGTCGGCGTGCAGGGCGACGGCCGCACCTACGGTCATCCGGTGGTGCTGCGGCCGGTGACGAGCGAGGACGCCATGACCGCGGACTGGGCGCGGCTGGACTACGGCCTGCTGGCCAGGATCTCGAACCGGATCACCGGCGAGGTGCGCGAGATCAACCGTGTGACGCTGGATGTCACCAGCAAGCCGCCGGGGACGATCGAGTGGGAGTGACGGCGCCGCGCGGCGACCCCCCGGTCGGGGAACCTGTCCGTTCGGCCGGGCGGGGCGGCGTGGCGCTGGTGATCGTGCTGGGCGCGCTGTCCGCGTTCGGGCCGCTGTGCCTGGACATGTACCTGCCGGCGCTGCCGGTGCTGGCCCCGGCGCTGTCGTCCACGGACGGCGCCGCGCAGCTGACCCTGTCGGCGTGCATCGTCGGGCTCGCGCTGGGTCAGCTGCTGGTCGGTCCGGCCTCCGACCGGGTCGGTCGGCGCGGTCCGCTGCTGGCGGGCGTGGCGGTGTTCGCGGCGGTGTCGGCGGCCTGCGCGGTCACCACGTCCATGACGCTGCTCGTCGTGCTGCGCTTCGTGCAGGGGGTGGCGGGTGCGGCAGGGATCGTGGTCGGCCGGGCGGTGGTCGCCGACCGCTACGCCGGCCGGGCGGCCGCGGCGTACTTCGCGGCCATGGCGGCGGTGAACGGGCTCGGCCCGATCCTCTCGCCGATCATCGGCGGCCAACTGCTGCGGATCGGCACCTGGCGCACCATCTTCTGGGTGCTGGCCGGGGTCGGCGTGGCGCTGCTGATCGCCACCCACCTGGTGGTGGGGGAGTCGCTGCCCCGCGACCGCCGGGTGCGGGGTGGTCTGGGCGGCACGTTCGCGGCGTTCGGCACCGTGCTGCGCGATCGCGTCTACCTCGGGTACACGCTGGCCGGCTGCCTGGTGGCCGCGGCCATGTTCGGCTACATCTCGGGGTCGCCGTTCCTGCTGCAGGACGGGTTCGGCCTGTCCCCGCAGGCGTTCTCGGCATGCTTCGCGTGCAACGGCATCGGCATCGTCCTGGCGACCTGGCTGGGCCGGGCGCTGCTGCGGGTCGCCGGGCCGGCCGGCATCCTGACGGCCGGGCTGGTGCAGGCCGGCGCCGGCGCGATCCTGCTGCTGGCGGCGGTGACGCTGCACCTGGGGCTGTGGCCGGTGCTGGTCGGCTTCTTCGTCATGGTGTCGGCGGTGGGACTCGCGTTGCCGCACTCCTCGGCGCTGGCCATGGATCGGCATCGCCGGATCGCCGGCGCGGCCTCGGCGATCTTCGGGGTGATCCAGTGGGCGCTGGCCGCCCTCGCGGCGCCGCTGGTGGGCATCGGCAACCGGACGGCCGGAACGGCGGTCGGGGTGACGGCCGTCATCGCGATCGGCCTCGCCTCCGCGGCCCTGGCCGCCGCCCGGCTGGCACCGGATCGCACGGCGTAGCGCCGGACCGCACGGCGTAGCGCCGGCCCTACCGCAGCACCTTCTCGAACGCATCGGCGATCAGCGAGTAACCGGCGTCTGTCGGGTGGATGTCGGTGGCGTCGGCCCCGTACTGGGAGCACCCGAAGTAGACGTAGCGACAGTGCTGTCCGGCGTTCGTGACGTTGATCGGCGTGAGCGCGTCGGCGACCGGGTCCAGGTGGACCAACGCGACACCTGCGATCGTCAGATCGATCTCGAGCGCAAGGATGTTGCTGACCGGGTAGTCGAACCCGAACGGGTTGTACGGGGCCAGCACCACGATCGTGGCGAACGGCGCGGCCCGCCGCAGCGAGTTCAGGATCGTCGACAGGTTGCCCCGCATGGTCTTCAGCGCCGGTGACAGTGCGGGACAGGTCGCCGACCCCAGGCAGCGCTGGGCGACCGGAAGCATGTCGTCGGACCCGATGGACAGCGTGATGATGCCGCGCTGCCAGCGGTGGTCGCGCAGGTAGGCGGTGGCCGCCGAGATCTGCGACCCGCTGTACGGCCAGGTCCCGAAGCCCGCCGAGGCCGCAGGGCAGGTCCCGGCGGTCCCGAGCATCGTCGCCGTGGTCTCGCCGGGGCAGGAGAGGTTGGCGGCCGGCACGCCCAGCCAACCGGCGAGATCGTCGGTGTAGCCCTGGAAGAAGGGTCGGAAGTTCGCCGGCTCACCGGCCGCCAGCCACGCCTGCAGGTGGGCGTGCGAGTATCCGAACGCCAGCGAGTCGCCCAGCGACAGGTAGTACGCCGGCGTTGCCGCCGCGGCCGACGGGCGCACGGCGACCGCCGCCGGTGCCGCTGGTGTCGCCGCGGCCGAGGGCGCCAGGATCGCCGTCAGGCCGAGCAACGCCACGACGGCCGATGCGACCGCGGCGATTCGGGATCTGGCCATGGGCCACCTCCGCGTCGAACCCCGGAGCACCGCATCCGGCCGGATCGGTGGCGGCGTGATGCGCCGGACGTTACTCGGGCCGCCACGCCGGCGGGATACGGCGAACGGGCGAAATCCGTCACCGCCGCGGGGACCTACAGCGAGTTCCAGGTCATCCGGCCGGCCACCATGGTCGCCGTCACCGGCATGGCGCGCAGTTCCGGTTCGGAGCAGGTGGTCGGATCGGCGTCGAGCACCGCGAGGTCGGCGACCTCGCCGACGGCGATCCGGCTGCGCGTGCTGGCCGCCAGCGCCACGTCGATCGGCAGCCGCTGCTCGGGATGCCACGGCTCGCGGCCGTCGCGGGCGCGAAACACCGCGGCTGCCATCGCGATCCACGGATCCAGCGGTGCCACCGGGGCGTCCGAGCCCAGGTGCAGCGTCGCGCCGGCGTCGTGCAGCGACCGGTAGGGGAACGCCCCGTCGGTGCGGCCGGCCCAGTGATGGTCGGCGACGTCCCGGTCGTCCATGGCGTGCTCGGGCTGCACGCTGGCGGTGACGCCCAGCGTGCCGAACCGGGTGACGTCGCCGGCGGTCACCAGTTGGGCGTGTTCGATCGTTCCCGGGATGCCCAGCCGTTCGAAGACGTCCAGCACCTCGTGGTTGCACCGGTCGCCGATGGCGTGCACCGCGGGCAGGATGCCGTGCTCGTGGGCCCGTCGCACGAGTTCCTGCACCCGGGCGATCGGAACGCTCTCGATGCCGCGGGAGCCCGGCGCCGCGGGATCCAGGTCGGGGTAGGGGTCGTGGCACCACGCGGTGCGGGTGTTCAGCGACCCGTCCACGATGATCTTCAGCCGCCCGACGGTGATCAGGCCGTCCGCGTCCAGCGCCTGGCCGGTGCGCAGCCCGGCGGCGATGGCCTCCTCGAGCCGGTCCGGCCAGATCGAGCACTGCACCCGCAGTCCCGTCACCCCCGATTCGGCGCGCCGCGGCCACAGCGAGGTGTTGGGGGCGTTCTCGAAGTCGACGATGCCCACCACGCCGCGGGCGGCGGCGGCCCGGGCGGCCCGCCGGTAGGCCTCCGGCCCCGGTTGTGACTCGCGGTCCAGCACCTCCAGCGCGGCCATCCACGGCCCCTCGCTGAGGATGCCGCTGGCCGGAACGGACACCCCCAGCCGGTGCGCGGCGGCCGAGTTCAGCCATCCGCAGTGCAGGTCGGCACCGATCAGCACCACCGGCCGGTCGGCGGCCGCCGCGTCCAGCGCCGCGACGCTGGGCGCGTCGGGCCACAGCGCATCCCGGAAGCCGTACCCGACCAGGAACGGCGCCGAACTCCCGGCGGTGACGGGGCCGTCGGGGCCGGGCAGCGCCCCCCGGACCCGGTCCAGCACCTCGGCGGCGCTGGCGGTGCCGGCCAGTTCCAGACGCTGCTGGCGGATCACCCACTGGGTGAAGTGCACGTGCGCGTCCCACAGGCCAGGGATCAGCAACCGGTCGCCCAGCGCGAGCCGTTCCACGCCCGCCGGCACCGGACCGCGGACCGGGCCGGCGCCGGCCGGGCCGTCATCGGAGCGGACGGCGACGATCCGACCCCCGGAGATCAGCACCTGGTGGTCGCCGGGAGCGCCGAGCAGCCGGGCACCGGTCAGCAGCAGGTCGGGGGTGGCGGGCATCGGCTAGGACTCCAGGTACGCGGCGAGATTGTCCAGGGACGAGGACATCCCGGCGGCGTGGTCGTCCGCCGAGATCCCGTCCGGGACGCCGTCCGCCCGGATCTCCACCAGCGTTCCGCCGTCGGCCGGGCGGACCGACCAGGTCATCGTCATGGTGCCGGCGAATGCCGGGTCGTCGGAGACGAAGTCGACGGCCTGCACGATCCGGGACCCGGGAACCAGGTCGAGGAACCGACCGTCCACCACGTCGGAGTCCGCGCTCGACTTGCCGTGCGCCGCCTGCGGTTCCCGGTAGGTCAGCACCATCCGGTACGACCCGCCCGGGCGGGGGTCGAAGTGCTCGACGGTGCCCGTCATGCCGTCCGGCGGCAACCATGCGGCCAGCGCCTCCGGGTCGATCAGGGCGGAGTACACCCGCTCCGGCGGTGCTGCGATCATCCGCGTGGCGACGTCGGTGCGGCTCATCGGGACAGTCTATGAACCGCGACCCCGGGCGCCGGTCGCCGGTTCGAGGGACCGGCCGGCGTGGCGACCCGGTCGGGGATCGCGCACTCAGCCGCGGCCGGTGCGCCGCCGGCCGGGCAGCGAGCTGGCCACCATGGCCAGCCCGACCAGCGCCACCACCCCGGCGGCCATCCACTTCCAGTGGCCGGACAGCAACCACCAGACGCTGCCGCTGAGCCCGACCGAGGCGACGACCAGGAACAGCAGTGCCATCAGCACCCCGAACGCGTCGACCTGGCGGCGAGAACCATTGCGGTCAGCCATTGCTGCGCACCTCCGCCTGGCCGGCGTTGCTGCGAACCTCGATCTCGAGGGTGCCGTGCTCGCCGTCACCGGCGCGCGTGCCCTTCGCCTCCGGCTTGATGCCGTTGTCGTGCTTGTCCAGGCATTGCACCTGCCCGACGCCGGCGCTGCAGGTCGCCTGCACCCGCACGCGGGCGGGCACCAGGATGGTGGCCTGGCCGCCGTTGAGCATCAGGTCGGTGGTCACCGTCTGGCCCTTCGGGATGGACAGCTGCGACAGGTCGAGCGTGGCCTGGCCGGCGTTCCAGTGGTAGGAGTCCTGCAGGTCGGCGACGGTCGCCGGCGTCCAGGTGTGCTGGCCGTACCCGGTGGTGCCGCTGATGCCGCTGGCGGTGAGCGCCAGGGTGACCAGCGCGAGGAAGATTCCCGGGCCGATCAGGCCCCGCCCACCGCGGCCGGCCAGCGAGCTGATCAGCAGCCCGAGCGCCAGCACGGCCAGCGTGATGCCGGCGATCGCGCCCCAGCTGAGCGCCCACCAGCCGGCGAACACGCCGCCGGACAGCACCCCACCGGTGATCAGCGCGAGGCCCAGGAACAGCCGGCCCAGCACGCCCCGACCGCGTGCCGGGCCGGCCGGCTCTGGCACCGGTTCCGCCGTGGGATCCGGCAGGTCCCAGGCGAACGGCGCAACCCCCAGCGGGTCCCAGGACGGCGGGGTGCTGCGGCCCTGGGTCAGCAGGTCCTCCGGTGACGGGGGTTCGGCGGCCGGCCGCTGCTCGTCCGGGTGCGCCGCGTGAGCTGCGGACGCCGAGAAGTCCTGAAAGGCAGCGGATCCCGCGGGTGCCTCAGGTGTATCGGGCGCCGCGGGTGCGCCGGCAGACTGCCGGGTGGCCGGGTCCGGTGCGGACCACCCGGCAGCCTGGTCCTGCCCGGGCGCGGTACCGCTTGTCCCGTCACCGCCCCGGTCGTCGCCCTCCCAGAACGCGGGCCGCCCGAACGGCGACGCCGGCGGCTGACCGGTCGCACGCCGGCCGCCGAACCGCTCGTCACTGCCCACCCGGCGGGCCCACTCGTCCGCACGCTCGCCCATCCGGGTGCCCCAGGCGGCCGCCC
Source organism: Nakamurella lactea (assembly GCA_044463405.1). Classification (GTDB taxonomy): domain Bacteria; phylum Actinomycetota; class Actinomycetes; order Mycobacteriales; family Nakamurellaceae; genus Nakamurella; species Nakamurella lactea_B. Next base: position 6,036 of record JBIQML010000207.1, read on the forward strand.
GCTCGGCGAACATCTCGGCCCGCTGGCCCCAGTCGGCCCGCTGGTCCCAGCCCGCGCGGCGGTCCCAGTCGGTGCCCTGCGGACCGGCGCCGCGGGAGCAGGAGTTCCGCTGGCCGTGCCGCACCAGCACGAACACGATGATCGCGGCGATCACCACCGGCCAGAACGGCAGGCCCCAGGAGAAGATCGATCCGGCGCTGGAGAGGCCGACGATGATCAACACGATGGTCAGCGCCGTCGACACGGAGGACTGCCCCCGGCCGGCCAGCGCCTCGATCGCGGACACCTCGTCGCCGTCCGCCGGCATCAGCAGCCAGCCCAGGCAGTACAGCAACACGCCGGAGCCGCCGAAGATCGCCAGCACCACGAAGGCGACCCGGATCAGCACCGGATCGATGCCGAAGGCTCGGCCGAGGCCGCCGGCCACACCGGCCAGCTTGCGGTCGCCACCGGACCGCCGGGGGAGCACGGGGCGGCGCGTCGAGCCGGGCCGCTGCTGGGTGTCGCTGTCCATGCCATCCACCGTGCCCGCTCGCGCGGGCGCGCACCATCGGGGAAGGCCCCGGTTTGGCAATCCAGGGTGAACCCTGATCCCACCACCCGCCCGCACATGTGACCCTGGTGAGGTGAACATGCCGGAGCCCGGCACCGGGCGCTCGGAGGGGCCGCACGCTGCACCGCAGCCTGCGCCCGTTTCCGGCATGCCCGATGGGCGCGGGTCCGACGGCCGCCGGCCGGCCGGCACGCTGCCCGGTCCGGCCCTGCGGGGCGCGACCGCCCGGCCCGCGGGCGCCGTCACCGCCGACGGCATCCCCCGCCTGGTCCGGCCCCCGGGCGATCGGGTGGTCGCCGGCGTCGCCTCCGGCATCGCCGTGCACCTGCACGTGCGGGTCGCCTGGGTGCGCCTGGTGTTCGTGCTGCTCGGCGTGCTGGCCGGTGCCGGCGTGGTCGGCTACGCGCTGCTGTGGATCTTCGTGCCGCAGGGCAATCCGGGCACCTCCTCGCCGACCCCGGCCTCACCCGCCGAACGGCGGCAGGCGATCGGCATCGCCGCCATCGGGGTCGCGCTGCTGATCGTGGCCACCTCGCGCGGGATCGGGGCCTGGATCGGTTGGCTGATCGGCCCGCTGGGCGTGGTGGCCATCGGTGGCGCCTTCATCTGGCGGGAGGCCGACGACTCGCGGCGGGCACGCTGGCGCCGCACCGCGGCCGGCATCGTCGGCCCCACCCGCGGCGCGCTGTGGCGGGTGGTCGGCGGCGCGGTCCTGGTGATCGGCGGCCTGGGCGTGTTCGCGGCGGGCCAGCTGGACTTCGCTGCCGCCCGCTCGGCGCTGATCGCGGTCGCGCTCACCCTGGTCGGCGTCGCGGTGATCACGGTCCCGTGGTGGATCCGGCTGGTGCGGGACCTGGGTACCGAGCGGCAGGAGCGCATCCGGGAGCGCGAGCGCGCGGAGATCGCCGCCCACCTGCACGACTCGGTGCTGCAGACCCTGGCCCTGATCCAGCGGCAG
>JBIQML010000208.1:0-7536 GCA_044463405.1 Nakamurella lactea
AGGCCGCTCAATAGAACCTGCACGATGGTGCCTCAACCAGGTTGACAGATTCCGCCGCCGGTGCCTCGGAGGATCTCGGCTCGTTGAGCGATCTCAGCTTGCAGCGACTCCAAGACGCTCAGGCCGAACTCTCGATCCGACTCGATCGCGATGACCTTCGCGTGCGGCAGCCTCTCCTCGGCATACGCCTTGAACTCGACACCTTCCTTGAAGTCGATGAGGTAGAGGTCCAGCTCGTCAGGGCCATAGAGGGTCGTCAGACCACCGATGTAGGCGTGAAGCAGAGTCGACTTACCTGAGCCCGGCCGACCAACGAGTAGCGCGCCAGCGTGGTCGCTGGAATCGAATCCGAGGATGGCAACGTCTCGTGCGCCCTTCTGCCCGATGGGGGCGAAGAGTCCTCGGGTGCTGTCGTCAGTCCACCAAGACTGCGGTTCAGCCACCTTGGTACGAGTTGCTGCGGTGCCCAGCTCCGGGCGCAGACCACGTGCGGCAACCTTCCCGTACATAGTGATCACCTTCTCGAAGGTGACGGCTGCCTCGGTGCGGTGGATCGTGGCACGACCGATGCTGTCGATCACTCGCTTCGCGATGTTGCTGCGCTCGGGTAGAACCTCGGGCTCAAAGAAGGTTTCCAGCTGGTACCCGTTGATGTTGTCGGAGAACCCGCTCTGAAGGTTGAGGCGACTCATCGAACCAGCAAGCTGGTCCAAACTCACGCCGTAGGGAGCCTGAATGCTGGTATCGACCGTGATGAAGGTGAAGACGCCGCAACGTGGACCGTTCTCCACGATGCTCTTCAAGCGCGAAGCAGACTCAGGGGACAACCCTGCTGGCGAATCGAAGAGAACCAAGACTCTGTATGGCTCTGCAACCTCTCCAGCCGCGTCGTTGAACTCGTCGATGGTCTCGTACGTCGTGCGAAGGTACTTCTGGATGACGAGTTCGATGTGCGAGCTGAGTTCAGCCAACCTTGCGTCGAGGTCCTGAGCTGAAGTCCAGACCTTGCCGCCGACGAGGTCGGCGTCATACTCCGCAAGGTCAAGCAGGTCTCCCGCCGACTGCCCCAGACCAACCGGATCGAAGACGCAGAACTTGACTTCGCCCGGGGCTGCCGAGAGAAGTTGACGAAGCATCATGGATCGAACAAACCCGTGAGCTGTAGCGCGACCGCTGTCGTCGTGCGTGAGGTGCCAGCTGTCGTGAAGGGTAAGGCCCCACGGGATCTTGACATCCGTACCGAATCCAGCGTTGGACCCAAGCCGGTCGTCGCGTCGAGGGTTCAGCACGCCGCCGTACGCCAACCGCAGGCCGAGGCTGCGCTCGTCTTCGATGGTCCACGAGTCCCACGAAGAGCTGGACCAAGGCTGCATGATCGGCGGGAGTTCAAGGGCCGAGCTTGCCGCCAGCGAAGCCACCGGATCGAAAGCGTCTCGGGAGGCTTGTACCGCCGCGCGACCCTCTTGTTCACGGCTGGCCTCCGCCTCCGCCACCTCGCGACGCGCCTGCACGACAGCAGCGCGCAGAGCACCGAGGCGCTTCTCTACTCTTCCGAGCGCTTCGGCCCCCCGTCGCCGGAGGCCTCCTCCGAAGGCCTTTCCTTCCGCTTGATGCAGAGCTGACCGACCTTCTTCAAGGTCTGTGCTGAATGCTCGTGCCTGAGCCTTCACGAGTGTCCAAGGTCCGTCGTTTCCCGATTGGGATTCAAGCCATTGGTCCGGCCTAGGGCCGGGCGGCGTCACCCGTTCGGCAAACATGTACCTAGAGGTGGTGTCCGTCTGGATGCTGAATCGTCCAGTGACGGTCGATAGCTGCTTTCCAATCTCGTCTTCCGACTTATTGAGTGCCGCGAGTCGTGCTTGCTTCTGCTGAACCACCAGCGTGCTTGTGATCCACTGACGCCCGAGCTTCTGACGCTCGGCGGCAAGTGCGTCGTAGAGCGCGGTGACGTTGGACCAGAGTTGACCAACGCTTGTTCCGGGTGTCTCGCCGCGCTCGTCGTTGTCGAGTGCTTGGAGCATGTCTGCGGCTCGTTCGTCCCCAAGCTCATGGGCCTGAGTGAACGCCTCTCGTGAGGCTGCAGGGTCGCCCAGCATGTAGAGCGCGTACCCGAGACCGAAGGCACAGCTCCGGTCGCCAAGTGCTGCGCCACTTCTGTAGGCATCGGCGGACGCGGAAAAGTCGCCCTGCTGCTCGCGGACCTTGCCTATGCCCCAGAAGCCACCTGAGTCGCCCGCGTCAGCCGCACGTTGTAGATGTGGGAGTGCTTCCTCGGATTCGCCGGCCTCACTGAGCATTAGACCGAGGTTGAGCGAAGCGAGGACGCTACCTAGCTGCTCGGATCTGAGGAAGGCAGCCTTCGCGTTGCCGACCTGCTTCTCGTCCCAGTAGAGGTTCCCGAGGCTCATGGCGGCTTCGCGGTGGCCTCTCGCCTCCGCGCGCTCATAGGCTGCGCGAGCGAGATCATTCTCTCCGCGCTTGCGAAGAGCGTTGCCAAGAAAGATCGCGGCCTCGGAGTCACCGAGTTCGTCGGCCTTTCGGTAGGCGTCGATCTCCCCTTCGGTGTCTCCTGACTCCGCGCAGGCAGATGCCCACTTCATCAGCTCTTCGACGCTCACGCCCCCACCTTCGCTTGCCATCAGGTCGGTCGATCCCTACTGCCCGTCGCCGCTCATGATGGCAATGACCCGCTTGTTCTCCGCCCAGAACGACTCACGTGTCAGACCGAAGTCGGTGTGGACGAGGGCGCCGTTCCCGATCAGCGCACTTGAGGTCTCTGAGGCGACCCCATGGCTTGAACACCAGTTGAGAACCTTCATCGTGGGAGCCTCGTCTCCGGGGAGAAGGAAAAGCAAGTCGTTCCATTGGCTTGCGGCGGCGGCGGTGGCCGCGCGCAGCGCCATGAGCTTTCCAGGAAGCTCCTCTTCCATCCTCACAGCCATCTTCCGGAAGTTCTCCTTGGAGATGGGGTGCTGCTGTACGCCATCGACATAGTCGGCGTTCGCCATGCCGTACGCCTTCTCGACGTTCTCGGCCTGCTCGAAGACTTCTTGATAGGTGTTCATCATCGCGTCCAACGCCCCCTTGACGGACTGCGCCATGTCCCACCGCAGCTTGTCCTCAGGGTCGGAGAACTCGGGAGCAGGCGGCGCGACCGAGGCTTTCGTGGCGACGAGGCTCTGTGGGGTGCCGACGATCTGCTGGGGCTGCAACTGTCCCCGCAAGAACGCGGACACCGCAGCTCCGAACATCTTCCCCTCGGGGGTCTCCTGCTGAAGGTTGTCCGGAGCACCCCAGAACATGAAGCCATCGAGGTTGGCGGGAGGGCCGAAGAGGATCTGGAACCATCCAGAGCGCTGTGTCTGCAGCTCGGCTCGTGGGGTGTCCCGCCGCTGAACCACTACCTCGCGCTCGGTCGGATAGGCCATGGCCAACGTGGTGCCTTGGCCAAACAGGATCGCAGGGGATGCGTTCACCGGAACGCCAGCCGTGCGGCCAAGGCCGATGGTGGCCTTGCTGATCCGCATGACGATCTCGCAGGCACTGGGGTTGATACCAGCCTGACTGATTGGGTAGGCCCACTCGGGGTCTTGCAGCAGCGCGTCGAGCGAAGCAGCGGTGTAACTCGGCAGCTTCGGCTTCTTGCTTGAGAACAGGCCCATACGTCAGATCCCTCATCTCGGTCCGCCGGTCCCCCGAGTCCCCCGCTGGCGCCATCCTAACTATGGATTCGCTGTCTTGGGTGACCGTATTGTAAAGCGCATCCTGTCTGAGTGTGAAACGTGGACCCCGGTCGAAGTGCCTCCGCCCGAGCGACGACGGCCCAAGGGTCTCGGCGAGCATCCACATTGAGCAGGACGAAAAGCAGCGGCGGCGGCGCATCGAACGACTGCGGTCGTACTGGACCCCAACGCCCTGCTCAGGTAGGTACGTACGGCACACCTCCTTCTCGACCAGATCGGGAAGGAGGCTCCGATGCCCACGTTCGAGAACCCGGCGGCTGACGCCGACGAGGTACAGGCCGCGCTGCGCGCCCTGGCGCACGCGACCCGTTCCATCGACGACCCGCACGACATCTACTCCGTGCTCGGGTCGCTCACGATGGCCCTTGGATCTCTGAGCCAGTCGCTCCACCAACTCGCGGGGTTCCACGACGCCCCGAACAGCAAGGCGAAGTGGGCGACCGAGGACAACCCGAAGGCCCGCTCGGCGGCGTACCGGGTCTCATGGGACCTTCACCGCGCTGGTGAGATGGTCCGGCAGGTGGGCGAGGTGGTCGAGAACGCGCACGAAGCCGAAGCGATCCTGCGCTACCACCGCGAGTTCCCGACACTTCCGCCATCGCACTCGGCTCCTTCGAGCGGGCTGTCGCTGTGAATGGCTGGGACGATGGCCGTCTGCATAGTGCGGTCCTCGTGTCGCCTCGTCGCGAGCGTCGTCGTGACCGGCGGGCACGCAAGGCTGCGGCGAAGTCGCTGCTCGCCGAGGACCGCGACTCTCGCAAGGCCGTCGCGAAGACGAAGGCCGACGAGTTGGCGGCCGAGCGTCGATCAACCGTGGTGTTGCCAAGCCCAGGTCGCCGTCGTCGCGCCCGGCGCTGATTTGCCCGATGTCACCACCGTCAACACGCCGCGTCACCGCCCCGGCGGGAGCACAAGAACCGCAAGATTGCCCGTCGACGCCAACCGCGCCACCTGCGCACCTTCCGCCGCTGGCACGCGCACGTCCACCACGGTCACCAAGGTCACCGGGCTCTGCGCGCCGACGTCGGCCACAGTCGCCGGGATCCCCGCCTCTGATCCCCCGGCGGACGATCCTGTGGGGGATGTGCCGCCGCTACCGGGCGTGGCCACGATCAGCACCCGTTGGCCGACCGCCACCCCGGCGGCGGGGAACTGCCCCGGTTTCAGGGGTAGCGCCGCCAATACCTGCCCCGGTTCGAAGCCAGTGTTCGTCCCCACTTGGGCGCGGGTGAGCAATTCGCCCTTCACCAAGCCGACGCGCGCCACTAGGCCGACGGTCTGATCCTGCTGCGAGGCCGGGATCGAAGCCACATTCGGGTCCGTCGACACCGACGCCACCGTCAAGTCCGCAGCGGTGATCACCGACCCGATCGGCACGTCGCGGGTCACGGCCAGCACCGACGAGTGCCGCGTGAGCATCGTCGCCCCGGTATATCCCAGCAGGCCGCCCAGCAGCACCACCAGCACGGCCAGGATCAACCCGCGGGTGCTGCGCCGCCTGGCCCCGCCCGCCGACCGCCCGGGCGTGACCGCGAGAGCCTGCTCCGGCGGCAGGACCGGCGGCGCTGCGGCGTCGGCGGGTGCGTAGCTGCCCGCGTAGGTTCCCGGCGGGCCGGTCACATCCGCGCTCACTTGACCACCACCGCCTGCACCTGTGCGACCACGAACGACGACCGCGCCTCCGTCATCAGATCCGGCAACGCCCCGCGGGCACCGGTGTTGGACGTCCACGTGATGTGCCAGACAATCGCGTACGTCGCGATCACCTCCTGATCCGGAAAGCCATCAGATGAGTGCGGATACACGTAGTCGCAGCCCGCCGGCGACGCCGCCCACGGGCCGAAGCTCTGCGCGTTCCACGCCGCTCCCGGGCCCGAGCACGACACCGCCGCGCTCCCGTCACCCGGAGTGAATTTCAGCGCCGAAGGGGTCGCCGTCACCGTCACCGACACCCCGCGAAGCGACGCCGACGCCGACAACGCTTGCCATCCGGCCGGGTCCGTCCAGAACCACGTGTAAGCGTGTACAGCCGCGTAGGGGCGGCCATCCGGCATCACCCCCGCCGGGTATCGGCCCGTCGACGGCGCTGGAACCTTCAGCGTCCGCACCACCTGCTGCGCCAGCACCGCCGGATCCGGCGGCGGCTGTACGGGCGGCTTCGGCGGCTGCCCCTTCACCGTCACCACAAACGTGGTCACATAGATCGGATCGCCCAACGTATCCTGCACGCCCAAGAAGTAGCCGAGCGTGCATTTCCATTACGTACAGCACATGCGACGCCGGATCCCCTCCGCCCCAACGAGAATCACCCGCAGGCGGCTGGGGCGACACCGGCTTCACATCGATGCACGCCGGCTTGCCTTGGTCGCCATTCTCGCCACCGTGGCTATCCGACCCGCCCGATTCCGATCCGGCCGGGTCCGAAACGTCCAACCCACCAGCGGAACCGTTAGACCCTGCTGATCCAGAGTCACTGACGGAGACGTTGCACAGCCCGAATGCCATATTCACGATCTGGCATTTTGGCGTGTCAGCCGCCGCTGCCGATGCGGGCAACATGGAGGTCAAGCCCGCCGCGAGTGCCAGCGCCACGACTGCTACGCCCCGGCGCACGACTTGACCCCTTTGTTCGTCTCGTTGCTGACTCGCCAGCCCGACCTCGACAGGTGGTCAACGTTCACCACGGTCAGGTGGTCGACGAAGAAGTCAGCGCGGCCGGGGACAGTCACGTCCTTGCCTGTCTTCTTGTCGATCCCCTCCACACCGGTCACATCCACACAGGTTGTCGCCGTTACCGTCGGCTGGGCCCCTGACAGGTCGATGCTGGTGATCTGTATGTGCCCAACCTTCGTGGTCCCCACCTGGACCCAATCGTTCGCCCGGAAGCCCTTCATTGGGAGTGTCTGTTCGTGGTCGACAGGATCGATCGCATACTTGTCAAGCTCGCTCAGCGGCAGCGTCAGCGACGACTGGAGTCGGTCCAGAGCAGCGAAATAGGTCGGGACGAAAGCCTTGACCTGGGCTTCCGCGATCTCCGTCGGCGTCGACGTCCGCGCGACGGTTGGATGGCTGGACGTGGGCGTCCTGGTCGACGGCGCTGCGGAGACCGAGGACAAGGTGGTCGAAGCGGCGGTGGACGGCGCCACCTCGGCATCCGTCGAGTTGTCCGAATTCGACGAAGTGGCTGGACTGGATGCCGCGCTCAGAAGTGGATCAGAAGATGTGCTCGGCGTCGCACCGGTGCCCGAAGTGCACGCGGTCGCACTGAGAACGACGCATGCGACCGCGGCGATGGCTGCGCTCAGTCGATGCTCCATGCCGCGCTCCTCCCTGGACGCGGGGCTCGCACAGCGCGCCGTCACGTCCAGGACGCCAACAAACATAAACCCTTCGTGGCGGTTCGGCCACGAATTGTCTCCGGACCGTATCTCCGACGGGTGACAACAGCCGGATATCGCCCGCCGGGAGGGCCGCTACTCTTCGATATGCACGGGCACGCGCCCGTCGGCGAGCGAGGCACCATGAGCAGCAACTGGTGGGTGGCGACCGGGCTGGCCCTTGCCATCGGCGCAATCGTTGCGCCACTGATGATTTCCTACGGACTACGCCAACCCGCCCAAACCGCCCACGTCCAGCGGCGTTTCATCACCATCGACGCTGTGGCGGGCGCTGTCGCTGTCGGCGTAGCGGTTGCTGGCGCACGGCAAGCCGACTCGCTGTGGTGGCTTCTCTGCCTGCTTGAGCTGCCTGGGATTTTTCGGACAGTGTTCTCTTTTCGGCTTACGCCGCTCGA